>JXRG01000079.1:0-241 GCA_000831085.1 Streptococcus sp. DBCMS | reverse complement strand
TTTTCTTATCTCCTTCCCTTTTTCCTTACCTATCATATCGAAAAACAATTCGAAAAATGAACAATTTCATTACATTTTTATTTTAAAAACCACCTAATAGAACCACGGATAAAAACCGGTAATATACATAAACGTTCCTCCTTTTTCTTATCTCCTTCCCTTTTTCCTTACCTATCATATCGAAAAACAATTCGAAAAATGAACAATTTCATTACATTTTTATTTTAAAAACCACCTAATA
>JXRG01000078.1:0-242 GCA_000831085.1 Streptococcus sp. DBCMS | reverse complement strand
TATATGATATTGTGGTAGCTACTATTTATATTTTCAATCGGGTATGATAGTCGTTATTCTTATTTCTATTTTAAATTTTATTTCGGATTTGATAGGGACAAATACAAAGCTGGTGCCGATATTGCACTAATTTATGTGAGGATTATATGATATTGTGGTAGCTACTATTTATATTTTCAATCGGGTATGATAGTCGTTATTCTTATTTCTATTTTAAATTTTATTTCGGATTTGATAGGGAC
>JXRG01000077.1:0-243 GCA_000831085.1 Streptococcus sp. DBCMS | reverse complement strand
AAGACTCATTCTCAACTTTCTAGCCAAGACCAAGCCACACTTGCTGCAGCGGACAAGGAAGCTGCCGAGGAAACCAAGAAAGAGGAAGAAGCTAAGAAGCAGCAGAAGCCAAAGCCCATAGCGAATTGTTGACAACCCTTGAGAGTATCGAACAATCAACAATCGAAGACATCAACAAAGACGCCTCTATTACTGACAAAGAAGCTGCGATTAAGGCAGCTAAAGAATTGATTGGCAAGGACG
>JXRG01000076.1:0-244 GCA_000831085.1 Streptococcus sp. DBCMS | reverse complement strand
CGTCCTTGCCAATCAATTCTTTAGCTGCCTTAATCGCAGCTTCTTTGTCAGTAATAGAGGCGTCTTTGTTGATGTCTTCGATTGTTGATTGTTCGATACTCTCAAGGGTTGTCAACAATTCGCTATGGGCTTTGGCTTCTGCTGCCTTCTTAGCTTCTTCCTCTTTCTTGGTTTCCTCGGCAGCTTCCTTGTCCGCTGCAGCAAGTGTGGCTTGGTCTTGGCTAGAAAGTTGAGAATGAGTCTT
>JXRG01000075.1:0-245 GCA_000831085.1 Streptococcus sp. DBCMS | reverse complement strand
TTGCCCGTCGCCGATCGTTTCTCGCAACTGCCGCCAGCATCGCGGTATGACCGGCCTCTTGTGGATACTCCATGTACCACGACTTGCAGTTTGGGATGCCGCTGACCGGATCCAGGTAAAAGACCTGGTTGGGCTCCTCAAAGGGTTTGCCCGTCGCCGATCGTTTCTCGCAACTGCCGCCAGCATCGCGGTATGACCGGCCTCTTGTGGATACTCCATGTACCACGACTTGCAGTTTGGGATGC
>JXRG01000074.1:0-246 GCA_000831085.1 Streptococcus sp. DBCMS | reverse complement strand
TGCCCCGTCGCCGGATCGTTTCTCGCAACTGCCGCCAGCATCGCGGTATGACCGGCCTCTTGTGGATACTCCATGTACCAGACTTGCAGTTTGGGATGCCGCTGACCGGATCCAGGTAAAAGACCTGGTTGGGCTCCTCAAAGGGTTTGCCCCGTCGCCGGATCGTTTCTCGCAACTGCCGCCAGCATCGCGGTATGACCGGCCTCTTGTGGATACTCCATGTACCAGACTTGCAGTTTGGGATGC
>JXRG01000073.1:0-250 GCA_000831085.1 Streptococcus sp. DBCMS | reverse complement strand
TGTCCGTTTGGACGAACTGCCTCAGTTGGTCAATGTCCTTAAAGGTGAGATGTCCTTTGTCGGTACACGACCTGAAGTGCCACGTTATACAGAGCAGGTGACTTCTGCTAACGATAGTCCGCATTACCAAGGTTGGAAATTTCATCCGACGTGTCCGTTTGGACGAACTGCCTCAGTTGGTCAATGTCCTTAAAGGTGAGATGTCCTTTGTCGGTACACGACCTGAAGTGCCACGTTATACAGAGCAGGT
>JXRG01000072.1:0-253 GCA_000831085.1 Streptococcus sp. DBCMS | reverse complement strand
GCGTACGTCAGCAGGATCTACCACAACTGTAACACTGGCATGATTTTTCGCTGCTGAACGAAGCATAGATGGCCCACCAATATCGATATTTTCAACTGCATCAGCATAAGTCACATCTGGTTTAACAAAATTTTTCACCGACTGCCATAGAGAGGCGTACGTCAGCAGGATCTACCACAACTGTAACACTGGCATGATTTTTCGCTGCTGAACGAAGCATAGATGGCCCACCAATATCGATATTTTCAACTGC
>JXRG01000071.1:0-256 GCA_000831085.1 Streptococcus sp. DBCMS | reverse complement strand
CTTCTTAGCTTCTTCCTCTTTCTTGGTTTCCTCGGCAGCTTCCTTGTCCGCTGCAGCAAGTGTGGCTTGGTCTTGGCTAGAAAGTTGAGAATGAGTCTTCGCTTCAGCTGGGGTGACCTGATCGCTTTCCTCTGCCAAGAAGTCAGCTAACAAGTCTGACGCTTCGATATCGCCATCTTCAATGGCTTTCAAGATAGCGTCCTTGCCAATCAATTCTTTAGCTGCCTTAATCGCAGCTTCTTTGTCAGTAATAGAG
>JXRG01000070.1:0-258 GCA_000831085.1 Streptococcus sp. DBCMS | reverse complement strand
TGGAGGATTACCCAAGTCCGGCTGAAGGGAACGGTCTTGAAAACCGTCAGGCGTGTAAAAGCGTGCGTGGGTTCGAATCCCACATCCTCCTTTTTATATTAACGCGGGATGGAGCAGCTCGGTAGCTCGTCGGGCTCATAACCCGAAGGTCGTAGGTTCAAATCCTGCTCCCGCAATTTGGCTCGGTAGCTCAGTTGGTAGAGCAATGGATTGAAGCTCCATGTGTCGGCGGTTCGATTCCGTCTCGCGCCATATTTT
>JXRG01000007.1:0-85196 GCA_000831085.1 Streptococcus sp. DBCMS | reverse complement strand
GGATATGTTCATCATATTGCAATAATCCATTCCACTAGTAGGCTCAATCAAAAAACATAAGTTAGATTTTTTACATAGTACAGATGCAATTGCTACCCTTTGCTTTTGTCCACCTGACAAGCTCATTGGATGACGATCTTTTGATTCATATAAATCAAGTTTTTTCAGAATATTTTCAACATAACTACTTTCAATATTTTTTATTCCAAGACCTACTTCACTTGCAATAGAATCGGTAAAAAGCTGATGATTAACATCCTGCATTACAAGGGATGATATTTTTAGCCTATCTGATTTTGAAAGTCTTTTGCCGTCCAAATAGATTTCATCCTTCGATTTTCTTTCTAAGCCTATAAGGCATCTGAGCAAAGTGGATTTACCAAGTCCGTTTGTTCCTACTATGCCGTAAATTTTTCCCATTTCAAAAGAGAGGTCTTTTAAATGCAATTTTTTATCTATGCCATTAAACTTAAATTCAATGTTTTTTACTTCTAAATTTCCCTTATTTTCATTTTCGGTACTGTAAGTTTTACTCTATTCTTATTTCTTAAACCTAACTTCTTTAGCTTTTCAGACGGTATTTTCATAAAATCTATTTGAGTATATTCCTTTTGTATTTCCCCATCTTTAATCAAAAAAACTCTATCTACAATATCCATTAGATAAAATATTCTATGTTCTGAGATTATAAGAGTTTTCCCCTTATCTTTAAGTTTTATAAGCATTTCTTTTATGATTAAAATGTTTTCTTCATCAAGATTTGATGAAGGCTCATCTAAAACAATGATTTCCGTTCCAGATATATAACTTGCAGCAATACATAAAATCTGCTTTTCTCCACCCGAAAGCTTAAAAATATCTCTATTTAAAAGATGTTCTATCGGAAACAAATCCAACATATCATTTAGTCTTTCATCCATTTGTTTTTTTGAAAGTCCTATATTCTCCAAATAGAGAAGTAATTCAAGAGTAGTATTTATATTGAAAAAGTGTGTCTTTGGATTTTGAAATACATTTGATACTAAGAGCGATATTTCGTATAATTCGAGGTTTTTAATATCTTTATTATCAATCCTGATGGTTCCACCCATAGAAGCTCCATCATATCGTACAGCTAACCCATTGATAGAATTTATAATTGAAGATTTTCCGCTACCACTTTTCCCAGTAAATAATACACATTCGCCTTTTTTTTACATCTAAAGAAATGTTTTTTAACACTTTAGGAGAATTTCCATAAGATAGAGATAAATTTTCAATTTCTACCATAAAGCTCCTCCTATAACCATAATCAGTATTGAAAGCACATAAACAAAATCAACTGTTTTCGTTTTGACGGATATGTACCTAGTTTTTTTAACAGGATTTTCAATACATTTTGTTTCTGCTGCCTTTGCAATATCATCAGAAATATTAGAAGACATAACAAGTAAAGGCACAATTACATACTCGATGTATGAAATTGGATTTTTAAATGTAATACCCCTTATTTTCATAGCAAGTTTTATATTGTGACTTTCTTCCCTAAATGAAGGAAAAAACCTAAACATTACAGCAATTGGTATAGAAACAGTACGAGGTAAATTCATTTTATCCATTGAGGATATTACACTTCCTACATCCGATGTTTTTAAAAAAAAACTTCCCGCACTAAATGGAAGATAAAACATCTTACATACAGCAAATAGCATAAAAAACATCATTAAAATCGCATTCATATTTCTAATTACATCAAGATTAGGTATCAAAGAAAGAACCCCAAAAAATGATATGTTTTTTAAGGCTTCTTTCTTAAATCCATTCATTAAAAAAAGAAATGAAATAAGAAGCACAATTCCCCATTCAAAATAGGTATTTACTTTATAAAATACAGCAAATCCAAGTGAAAAACTTACTAAAATTTTACTAATTGGATTGGGATTATATGGATTGTCTAAAGAAACGAGCATTATACAATACCAGCTTTTTCGAAATGCTTTTTCAAAAAGACTTTACCGATATATGCGCCGAGTATCCCGCCGACAACAGCACCGATATATACTAATACCATACTTCGATAATTCAAAAGTGCTATGAGCTTCATTATATAATCGTGACCCATACCGCCTGTTTCCGCCAGTTTAATAACCTTGTCTTTAGCCAACAAAACTTGCATAAGGAAACCACAAATCCAAGTGTTGAATACGACAAATGAGAGCATATTAAATTTAAATGATTTATATTCTCCTTTTTTTCTTAAAAGTTCCGCAATTGCCATACTGATTACAGCATGTATCAATATTACATATGTATTTCCCATTGCAATTGCTAAAAGACTACAAATCAACCCAAGTATAAATAATCCCCATGATTTTTGAACTTTTGCCATAAAGAGCATTATAACTATTCCTGTTATAATGCCTGCCAGTGTAGGGTATGCCAAGTATAAAATCGGTACAATACCAATCATTCCCGAAGCAAACATAAGTACAAAATATATTACTGTAAATACACCTATCGTAACTAAATCTTTAATTCTTAATTTTTCCATTTTTATATTTTCCTTCTAAATAAGTTTTCACTGAATATTTGATTTTCTAAGCATTGCTTTATAAAATTCCGAGCTTTTACAAAGTTCTTCATCTGTCCCTATCGCTTCTATTTTTCCGGCATTTAATAAAACGATTTTGTTTGCATTTCTTATTGTTCTTAATCTATGAGCAATAACAATTGCCGTTTTTTCTTTTATAAGTTCGGATAAAGCCTCTTGAATTAGACTTTCATTTTCAACATCCAGAGATGCTGTAGCCTCATCAAGCAATATGATTGGTGCGTCTTTTAGTATTGCCCTTGCTATTGAGATTCTTTGTCTTTCTCCGCCTGAAAGTCTTTGTCCGTTTTCACCTATTACTGTATCTATTCCATCCGGCATTTTGTCTATAAATTCATAACATCTTGCTATTTTAGCCGCTCTTATAATCTCTTCATCTGTAGCATCTTTTTTACCGATTTTTATATTATCTTTTATGCTTGAATTAAAAAGAGTAACATCTTGGAAAACGATAGAGAAATTTTTAAGGAGTGTTTCCGGATCAATTTTACCGATGTCCTCTCCCCCTATCAAAATCTTTCCTTTATCTATATCCCAAAATCTTGCAGCAAGCTTGGTGAGAGTTGTTTTTCCGCTTCCGCTTGAACCGATTAGCGCAGTGATTTCACCCTGCTTTGCAGTAAAGCTCACACAATTTATTACAGAATAATCATCATATCCGAAATAAACATCCTTGAACTCAATATCGTAATTTTTAATGTCAATATCTTTTTTGCCTTTTTGAACAGGCATGGTCTTTATTTCCTTTATTCTCCCTACAACCGCATCAAGCATAACTATCATTGACATAAAGGTGATTATTCCTTCTATAGGAAGATAAATACTTGCTGTAAGCATTAAAAATGCGATATAAACCAGCGCACTTACCTCCCCTGCCATAAGCATGTTGACGCCGATAACGGCAACACTTATAATTCCAAGCTTTAAAATTGCGGCAGCTATTCCTGTAAGTGTTCCGGCTACAACTTCACCTTTCGTCTTCTGTTTTGTGGATGCATTTAATTTTTCAAAAAATCATTTAACATCCTATCTTCTAAGTTGTAAGATTTTATTTGCTCTATCTGCTCTATATTTTCCTGTAGATTATCAAAAACCTTACGATTATCATCTATCCAGCCTTGTACTATTTTTTTCTGACTTTTCTTTGATAAAAATATAATCAAAATAGAAATGGGAATTACCCAAAGGGCTGCAAGTGCAAGTTTCCAATTATAGAAGATAAGCATTAAAGCAATAATACTTGTGGATATAGCCGTTGAATATATATGAGGTACAGCATGAGAAAAAATTGTTTCATATAAGTTCATGTCATTCATCATGGTTTCCGCAAGGTCTGCCAAATCTCTTTTACCAAAATAAGAAAGAGGTAATTTCTTTAACTTTTCCGCTAACTCAATTCTTGAATTTGCACTCTCGTTGTACACATTGGTGTAAAGTCTTACATAATCCCACCTCGCTATTAAGAACATCACAATCATCATTACTACAATTAGTGCAATATAATGAACAGAAGTAAAATTGTAACTCTCAATACTTTTTAAAATGCCTATATACTGAAACAGAAACATAAAACCGATCATTGGTGCGAACAATTTAGTTAAATTAACAAGCGTGTGTGAAAATATGGCTTTTTTTAAGTTAAGAGCGCCTTTTTCTGACATCGCATATTTTTTCATAAAATAAGAAACCATATGTTTAACCTCCTATCTTCCAATTTACGGATTTTTGATATTCTTCCCAAAGTTTTTTGTAAGGCCCACTCATACCGATTAAATCTGAATGCTTGCCTTCTTCTACAATTTTCCCCTTATCAATAACAAGAATTTTATCCGCATCTACTACTGTAGATAATCTATGAGCAATCATCAATGTTGTCTTGTTTTTTGATAGCTTCTTAAAAGACTCTTGAATCAAATGTTCATTTTCAGGATCTGCAAAGGCTGTAGCTTCATCTAAAATGATAATATCTGCATCTTTCAAAAAAGCTCTCGCTATAGAAATCCTTTGAGCCTCTCCTCCTGAAAAATATGTGCCTTTAGTTCCGTAAACAGTATCAAGTCCTTTATCTAAATTTTTAATAATATCTTTAGCCCCTGAATTGATTAAGGCATTGTCAATTTCTTCATTAGTTGCATCAGGCTTTCCGATTAAAAGATTATCTCTTAAACTCATTTTAAATAGTTTAGAGTTTTGAAAAACAAAAGCAATTTTTCTCATTAAAGCCTCTTTTTCAAAATCTTTTATATTAATTCCTCCAATATAAATTTCACCTGTTTTAATATCGTAAAATCGTGCAGCAAGCCTTGCTATAGTAGTTTTACCACTGCCTGATGATCCGACTAAAGCAACTCGTTCTCCTTTATTCACCTTAAATGAAATATCGTCTAATACATTTTCATCTTCATAAGAAAAGCTTACATTTTTAAACTCTATCCCAACATCAGAACTTGTTTTATTTCCATAAACAAAATCATCAAACTCAAGTATATTTTCAATTTTATCTAAAGCAAGTTCTGCAAAATAACTGTATTGTGTAATCGTCGCAGTTCTCATAATAAAAGTAGCAAATGCCGGTCCTATTAGGAAGTAAATAACAGAATCTGCAACTACATTAGATAAGTTTCCATTAAATTTTATTAAGAGTAATGCCACAGGTACCAAGAAAAATGCCGTCGATGTAGAAACGGTTTCAAACCACGACATTTTATTCGTATAACTCATAGTAAGCTTAAGTACATTGTCTTTTGTTTTTATGATTAACGAATATAACTTATCAAAGCTCTCAACACTTTGTGCAAATGTTTTAACAACAGGAATTCCTCGAACATATTCCACAGTCTGAGAAGATAAATCGGAAAGTCCTGCATAATACTCATCCTTCATTTTTTTTGTTTCGGTTGTCATCATAGATGACATCAATGTCATACCGATAATCATCGGTATCATACTGGCAAGTCCTAACTTCCAGTTAAACACGAAGAAAAATACAAGCAGGACGATTGGCGATATAATGGTCATCGTCATATCAGGAAGTTGATGCGCTAAAAAAGAATGGGTTTCAGACGCTCCGGACACAATTACATTTCTTATCCTTCCGCTTTCTTTGTCATCGAAATACCCAAGCGGTTTGTTTATTAGTTTTGTTACGGAAGTCTTAATAATGTTATCTTCCACTTCAAATGCAAAAATATGGGATAAAATTAAACCTATTAGGTATATGAATAGCCCCAGACCGGCAAAGACTGCTGCATAAATTGAATTTTCCTTTACATAATCAAAATTCACCATCCCATTTAAAATTAAGTTATTTACAATTCTATGAATATATACCATAGGCATCAAAACCATGACACCTGATACAGCAGACATAACCATAGCAATATAGAGTAAAAAACTTTTTTTACCACCGTAAGCCATTAGTCTTTTCAGTATTGATTTCTTCTTATTCTTCACTGAACAACTCCTCCTTTTTCTTAAAATTAGCAAACCCTATAAATAGCCTTTTAGACTGATTTTAGAGTCTTGTTTTCAAACTTTTTTGCAATACGCAAAGTTTTTCTTGTTTTTATTTACTGTTTATTATATAATAAATGAGGATTTCAATCAATTAGATATGGTTAAATAAGTCTATTCGGGATAATGTCTATTCGGGATAAAATATAAAGCACGGAGGTATAATATGAGTGATTTTTTATAACTTTGTTAAAAACTTTTTTTCTACAGATGAATCTATCGATAATACAAAATACTCCACTGTAGGACATGAATTCCGTTTTAGCACGGATAATGCAGAAGGCATATATTGGTTTTACGAGGGCGATAATTTCACTATTGATATTTATGATGTTTTCATAAAAAAAGAAATTATCCATACAAGTTTTTCTGGTTTGAATAATTTCTATTCCCTTTATTTTATCTTATTTAGTTACAGCAAACGGTGAATGTTTTAATCCTTATCAAAATCTTTCTTCAAATTCACTTTATACTATAAATACAAAAAATTCTAAAGACTTTAGGTTTTTACTTCACAAAAACTCTCCTTATTTAGGAATCGGTATAAATTTCAATCAGTCCATGATAGAGCAATGCCTGTCCTCTTATAAGAATAAAGTCTGTAACTATGAAGATTTATTTTTTAATACCAGCATTATAATAAACAAGCCTTTAGAAAGAATCGCAAAAGATATCCTTAATTGCAAGATGGCATCTCCTGCTGCTGAAATCTTTTTTGAGTCAAAGGCAAAGGAATGGTTAAGTATTACAATAGACTCTTTTTTAAATAAGTACAGCAATCCACTATCTATTGCCGATGATGAGGCTTTGAAAAATGTCACCAATTATATAGACGATCATTATGCAACATCTATCTCACAGGATACTTTAGAAAAAATATCCACTATGAGCGGCACAAAACTAAAAAAGTTATTTAAGCAAAAATATCAATGCACAATTACAGAATATACTCAAAGACGGAGAATGAATATGGCGGAATTACTCCTACTGAACTCTACCCTTAAAATTCAAGATATAGCAGAGGCTGTAGGATATTCCTCTCACAGTAAATTTAGTACATGCTTCAAAAAATATAAGGGATTTTATCCCAAATACATAAAAAAATATGCGAAAAATAATCTTTCTGATTAAATACATAAGGATTTAACTTTGGGGACGGTTGAGTTAGACCTTATTGGAAAATGTTAAAGTCATAATTGGTAAACCTAAATAAATTATACGTTTAGGTCTTGTTATTATCTTGTAAAATCAGTAAAGTAGCTAATTCTACTATTTTTAGGGAGTTAGTCACAAAGAAAATCAAACAGTTAGACTGACTGTTTAAGTATGAAAAAAGCAGATAAAAAATCCCTTGAGTAAATAACTTAGGGGATTTTAAAGGTTGGGATAGGGTATTGAAAAGCTCGTACAAAGTATAATAAAAATCCCCACCAAATTTTGAAAATCTATTGAAATGTATTGAAGTTTATTAGCAGAATACATAAGTGGAAAGCTTGATTTTAATACATTTAGAAGATTAATGAAAAAGAAATATCACACTTTCATTCTTATTAAAATCCTTATAACTGTATTTTGAATGATTTTCCCCAATCAAGCATCCCTCTCTCTTATAAAATATATACATTCAGTTGTATGAAATGTAATATTGTTCTTATCAGACTTGAAACTTTTACTAATCCAACTATTTATCTTACACATTTATTTTAAACCTACAGTATCCTATTTTCTTAATATTCTACAGTGTAACACTGCATTTATATTATAACGCTAATATGTTCAGAAAAGAAATACTTTGTAAGTCAATGTCTGTTATAACGGAAATTGTTAGAGATGTCTATCATGACAGAAATTGAGATAATGTCCATAACTTCCCTGAAGATAAATTATGTAATCACAAACTATTTCATATCCAATCTAGTGTAGGTTGTTTGGAGCATATCATCAA
The DNA here is from genome assembly GCA_000831085.1 of Streptococcus sp. DBCMS. Classification (GTDB taxonomy): domain Bacteria; phylum Bacillota; class Bacilli; order Lactobacillales; family Streptococcaceae; genus Streptococcus. The sequence continues at coordinate 77,148 of JXRG01000007.1, read as the reverse complement.
CAAAAAAAGAACGAGCCAAAACTGCGTTCTCCTTATAATGATGAAAATATGTTTTATACCACAAAAGATATGTAAACTAATCTTTTAAATAATAAAAAAGTTCCGACGTTTGTAAATGTTTTGAGTAAATTGAAATTACTTTTTGACCTTCTGGAAATACTGTCTTTCTCTTCAAATCTAATAAAGATTGAGGAACAATTTTCTTTGATGTCTCTTTCAATGTTAATGCTAGTATCTGTTTTCTTGTACGTAGAGCATAATCAAACTCCAAATACAAATAACGTCCTGAACCAGTTAGATGAACATGCTTTCCCAATAACTCCTCAATAGATCCTAAAACTTGTAACTTTTGCATCGTGGTTCCATCATTTTTTATTTTCAACTCATCAATTATGACATGACTATTTAAACAATCGTCAAAGAAACTGCCTGCACCTTTTCGGTAATCAACACCACATAGGTGCATGAAATTAGTAGGTGAAAAATGAAGTTCAACACTTTCTATTTCCGTTTCATAATACATGATTTTGCCAACAAAGTGTTCTTTAAAAAAAGAAGCCGCAATTTGTAACTGAGTAAAAAAACGCTGAAGTTTTATTTTTTCGGTGTAATTTGGATTACGATAATCTCTAGAATTTTCCATATTTTCCTCACAAAAAAGGTGGTTTACAGAGTCTGTAAGCCACCTAGTCAGTCGGTTTATTCTGGTGTCTGCCACCGCTTGGCCCTTACGTCCAAGATTGCTATCGGATTTCGTTCTGGTGTCCGCCACCGCTTGGCCCTTATGTCCAAGATTACTATCAGATTGACCATGAGCCGACCACTCATCTACACTATTTATTCTACCTGAAAATTGTTAAAATTTCAAGTATCAACTTCTTTATTTCACCGTATAGGCAAAACTGATGGCACTATCTGCTTGAGAGATTTTTCTAAAGGTATAGTTAGGGTTGCCACCATAGTTTGTTTCAGACACGAGGAAAGAACCATCATCATAGATCTTCTCGACAAAAGCCACATGACCATACTCTGCTGGTGTACCATGTGTACCTCCCACAAAAGAAACAATAGCACCTGCTCTTGGTGTAGAACCCGTTTCCCCTCCAAGACTTGACGCTGTCGCAACCCAGTCCTGACCATTTCCCATGGTATTAATGATCGAAATCTTTTCTCCATTTCTACCTTTTAATTTTAAGCCTAACTGATTCATACGAGCCGCAACACCCCATGTACATTGTCCATAGGCATAGGCCATACCATCCCCACCACCAGGAACAGAATGCTCATACAAGTCTCCACGAACACCTTCAAGGGATTGCGGGTCACTTTTTGCCTGTCCTCCATTTGTTTGACTAAAGCCTTTTTCAATTTGGTAATACCATTCCGTGGCTCTAGTTTGTCTTTCCAGTAGTTTGTCTCCAGAATTTCCCTCCCAATAGGTGAGGAAGAGTTGGGCGAGATTGGCTGCACTGCCCGTATTTTTAAAGAAATCCTTTAACCAACTTTGATAGTAAGGACTATCCCCATGAAGCATAAAATCAAGTTGGAGGTCTAAATCATACCATTTCTTATTTTGGGTGCGTGCATAATTCAACAAGGCTGTATGCCGTGTTGACCCATCTGCGGTATCTGTCCATTGCCCTAACCCCAAACCTCTATGAAGAATATTAGGATAAGCACCTCCATAAATGGCTGGACCTCCAATTGCTAACCAGGTTTCATCATCCCATGAGGAATCGGTAGCGCCAACAGGAGGAGATAAATAATCTCCCTCAGCTCGTTTTGGATTGATAGAAGATTCTACCGACCAATTTCCTAAAATAGCCGCAATGGCTTGGGAACTTGCCCCTTGAGATTTCAAAAAATCATAAATATGTTTTGCACGTTCAAACTCATCCCCACCAAACTGACCAATGGCAGGTAAGATAGTGGTCTGAAGTTGAATGACCTTTGGAAAATAAAATTGCGGATTGACATACACCAATTTTTCTTTCTTGTTCTTATACTTTTGATAGGAAACTTTCAAACCTGTATCGTCTGGTGTTTCACCAATAATATCACCCGTTAGGACTCTTGTCCCCTCAATCGCACGGCCATTATGAATAGAATACAAGGTCAATCTACTCTCATTCTCTCCTTTTCCGTTAGTGAGAATAACATTGTCGCCATCTAGAGATACAACTCCATCCATTGGTGCGACAATCGTTTGGTGAGCCTTTGCTTCTAGTAGAATGTACTCCTGAAGGTAGGTTTTCCGTCTAAATCATAGTATCCATAACGATAAGTCATGGTTAGACTATCTTCGTTGCTTTTCCCCTCAAATGGATTGTCCAATTCCTGCATGGAAGCATACACACCTTCTTCTTTTAGTTCCTTCATTTCCTCTTGATCGTCTTTCGATAGTTTATACTTAGGAGTTTCATAGAGGTCTTGCATGGATTTCAAATCTTCCCCATCGTTTAAATCATGCCACAAAGTAGATAGATAATCCTTGTAAGTTTCTGTACTAAATAAGTGAACTGGTTTGTGTAACTCATAGTCATGGAATTTAAAGTTCATATACCCCATCACATCATCAACTTTTGTGTAATAGGTAATTCCTTTGTCATTTGTGCGAGTATGTTCTGCATCTTCCCAAGTTAGGTGGTATAAGCTTTTGTTAATTCAAATTCATCTTGTTGAATCAAACTAGAAGATGAAAATCCTAAAAAGAAGCTCATTATAAGTAAAAGAAGAAAGACTATTCCTCCAACTATCCAGGTTACAGGATTCCCAGTCGCAAATGTAAAGAAGGAAAAGGCTGCTTTTAGTTTTTGATAGATATTTCGAACACTTGTAAGACCTTGTTTCTTTAATTTTCGAAACCGATTTTTAAAGGAACTTGGGTTATCTTTCGCTAGTTTCCATCCTTTTCCATCCTTAAAATGATGGTATCGCTCTTTTGTGTTGGTCAGTCTTTTCTTGGTAAAACGACCTGTTGCTTGTCCTGTTTTGACACTAGCTTTTCCGAGATTATAAGAAAGGCGACTGTACCGTTTCCCTTTTCTGATAGTCTCTTGAAGCGTGCGATAGCCTTCTAAATTTTCATTTTCTGAAGCTAACTCTCCTCCTTCACGTCCAAGAACATAAAGAAAAGTTTTGGCTTTCCTACTGACTTTTTTGGACTTATAGGCTTGTTTAGTAGATTTTAGATTTTCTTTTGCGGCCTTGACTTCTTTCTTAGCTTTTAATTCTTCTAAACTCTTCCCTTGAAAGAAAAAATTGGATTTTACTTTTGTTTCCTGACCGTAGAGAAATTTTGGATTGGTTTTTCTTTCTTTACGACTCTCTTTTCTTTCTTCTTTTGTTTGTACCTTGACTTCTCTAAATTGCTTCTTGGCTATTTTCAATCGTTTCCTAGCATGAGGCAATCGTCTGTCTCTTAATTCTTTCCGATTCAAAAGAGATGGAGAAGTATTTTGAAGGATGTGATTGTAGTCTTCATTTGCTTGTTTTACTCTAGCCTTTGAAGCTTCTCTCATCTCCTCTAGCTTTTCTTTTATCTCTTTTTTCCATGCTTTTTCATCCAGCACAGCAGAATCTTTTTTCTGTTTCTTCACCTCCTTCTTTCCTTGTTTCAAGAATTTCTTCTCATCTTTTAGACTTCTTCTAAATGCCTTTCGGGCACGTATGATTTCTCTTTTATCCTTCATTTACCTTCCCCTTAATTAGAAGCCATTTTATCAGGATCTGTACTCATGATATCAAACAATTGAGTACCTTGAGGAATCTTATTTTTAAAGGGTACGACAACTGAACCAGCTTTTATCAGTCCTGCCCCTTTTTCTGGATTGACAAGGTATTTTTCGAGTTCTTTTGACAAGCCTAAGAGTTGAACCAGTTCTTCTCGGTCATTTTTTGCTTGCTTGAGGAGAATCATAAATTCACTATTTGCAATAATCCGTCTACCATTTGGATCTAACAATAAGGTTTCGACATTTTGGGTTATCCCAGTCGGACTAGCTCCATATTTTCTGACACGACTCCACAATTTAAAGAAGAAATCACTGGCATATTTATCTAATAAGAGAAGCTGCATTTCATCAAAATAAATCCAGGTCTTCTTCCCTAATTTTTGATTCCGAACGACACGATTCCATATCTGATCAAAAACAACCATAAGAGCAATTTGTTTCAGCTCATCTCCTAACTTTTTAACATTATAGATTAAGAAATTAGATCCTGTCTGAATATTGGTCTTATGAGAAAAAATATCAAGAGAACCTTCGACATACAGTTCCATATCAAGTGCCAAATTCTGCGCTTCTTCTTCTGGTTGTTGGCTCAAGACAAAGACCCATTCTTCCAAAGAAGGCTCTTTAAATGACTGATAGGTGAGTCTGGTGACTCGGTCGATAATCGATTTTTCTCTTCCGTCCATTTTTCTATCCAATAACTTACCGATAAAGGATAAAAGAAATTCTGATTTTACCTTTACAGGATCCTCATCCATATTTTCCTCAGACAAGTCAAGTACATTGAGATAAGTCTGGGAATCGGGCGCAATATCAATCATTTCTCCCCCAAAAGCCCGTCCAATGACACTGTATTCTGCTTCTGGATCCACGATGATAATTTCAGTATTTTCACCAGATTCCTTGATTTTAGTCGTGATAATTTCATGCTTGGTTGCCATCCCTTTCCCAGCTCCAGATGTTCCTAAAATCAAACCAGACGGTGTATTTAATAGGCTGCGATCAATGGTAATAATATTACTTGATATTTGATTGATACCGTAATATTTCCCACTACGGTCTTGTAAATCTACTGAAGTCCAAGGTGAGTTCACTGCTACATTAGATGTTAATAAACTCCGTGATACGCCCTCTAAAAAATCACAACCAAATGGCAGCAAGCTATTAAAGGCTGCTTCTTGCATATATGGAAGTTTATCAATCATTAGGTCATTTGAGCCGGCCACTTGTTGGATAGTGTCTAGGGCTTGTTTGAGTTCTTCTTCATCCTGACCAAAGACCCCAATCAAGAAGACCGTTTGAAATAGTTTATCTCCTGTCTCGGTCATGGTTTTTAAGAGTTCCTCAGCTTCATCGATATTGCTTTCTAATACATGACCTACTTTTTCCAAATAGATACCTGTACGAGCTAGTTTTTGTTGTTCCCCAATCTTTTGGGATTCCATTAAGGTTTTCTTTGTTCGTAGTTTCTTCATGGCATCTGCCTTGGTCGAACTTTGAGCATGAAGGCTTACAATCAATTCCAGATCTCCTTGCATGAGGTCTCGGATAAACTGATCCCCTAATTCCATACCGTAGTCTCTCACATAGACAATCTGTAATAAGCGGTCATTGATTTGTAGGTAATTCTTGTTTTTAAAATCCAAGAGATTAGGTGCTATGAAGTGACGAGTTGTCTGGCCAGATCTCGTTAAATCACGATAAGAAAAAGGAAGATGGTGTTCTCCTCTAAGCATATCTGCCAACAAGTTCACCCGTTCTTCTCCAGTCAAGGATCCAAATCGAGCATCAATTTCTGAGAAACCACTCTTGAAATATTCGCCTATTTGAGACAAGGAACGATAGGCTTGTTTGGGATTAGAATCCTTTCTACCAAAACTAATCAGTTTCACAGCCGAAAAGTTATTTTCACCACTATCTAAATTTTGATTCATCATCCGATTCAATTCTTTACGATAGCTATCGTACCCATCTTCTTTTTCCTCATACAAAACACTGTGTCTGAATTTTTCTAAATTCAATCTTTTATTAAAAATGGTCAATTGGAAGTTGGTTTGGTCATCTAAAGAGTTAATCAAATCAGAATACTTCTCAATGATTGCGCTCTTATCTTCTAAACCAACGGTCTGGTAATTGACATCACCAAGTAAATAGCTTTGTGAAAAATATTCTTCTTTTACCTGCATCAGACCATTTTGATACAAGGCTTGATAGGAAAGAGTATTAGCCGTTGATGGTAACACTTCCTCTTTTTTATCTTTAACTTCTTCCTTTTTATTAGTCGTTGAAGTTTTTTTGTTTCTTTAATGTATTTAATTTTCTTTTCATGTTCAAGTCCTTTCTTTCCTGTAATTGTGCGTAGGGGAACCGTTAGTTCAAAATGAAGACGGTATTTCAAATAATGTTCAAAATATAAATCATTGGGTTTATAGACTCCAAAAAGCAAGAGGGGGATGGTAAAAGCAAACACAAAACCGTAAACAAACCAATCTCCAAATTGCCAGAAAAAGAGATTCAAGCCCAAAACAATAATTGTGACAATAAAGGCTGGTATAACAAAGATGATTTGTCTTGTGGTGAAACCTAACCAAGCCCTGTGTTGGTATTTTGAGATGTCTTTAAAGACACGTGTATTCATGACTTTCCTTTCTAAAAAGGCTAAGAAGCAACCACTTCCTAGCCTTTATCTAATTACATACCTAAGATTGAGCGAGCCGTACGTTGAGAACCAACGAGGGCAATAATCAGTAAGATAGCTTGTACCAAACTACCAAACATAATCGCAAGTGATTGCAGGACTCCTGCACCATTTGAAACAGCTATTTTACCAGCAGATTCAAACAAAGGAACAAGAGAAACAATCAGAAAAATAAGAACCCCTTGTACCGCATAGACCATAATATTTTTTAAATAGCCTATACCAATAGACTTCCATTCATCACTTAAAAATGTTGGAATCGTAAGAGGGGCAAATGGGATCATAAGGTAGAGTTGAATAAATCGAATAGATACCAAAAGATTAACCATGGCTGCACTTACTATCCGAACAAGCCAAATGAGGAGGCGAAAAAGCCCACAATCATCCGGCCAATAAATCCTGACCCTTTTAATCCAGAGATGGTATCATACTTTGACCCACCGTGAGCCACAATGGAAGCCACTTGTTCAATGGCGTGACTCGCAATCCCGATGATAGCTTCTACAATAACGGTAGTGTTGGTAATTACAACTGCGACCATAATATAACTAATCAACATCGGTGCTAATGCTTCAAAGGTCATCGCTCCTCCTGAGTTAGCAATTTTCTTTGCCATCTTCGAAAATTCTAAGATGAGAACAACTGATAAAATCGCAACTCCAAGGGGCTGCATGACACTTTTAGTAATACTAGACATATAAGTCCAAACTGTTGGATTGTAGCTAGATAGTGATTTAATCAGATCTACCGTAGATTGTAAATCCACATTAAATCCTTCAAATAAATTTTCAGCTGATATTTTTTCAGATGCAAGGTAAACAAAGGGTGAGACTAAACTAAGATTCATGTCATTGTTTATCCTCCTAAATTGAAATCTGGGTTACAAAGGCTCCAGCAGCCCCGACCATAACACCACCGACAATTTCAAGAATGGCATTCCGAACACCTGGTCCACCGTCTTTAATGTTGGTTGCAAGATTGACAATCCCAACAACAACGAGAAAGGCACCAACCGCAATCAATCCCTTCTGTAACAAAGACATAGCTTGTGCAAACATAGCACTTGCGTCTACTCCATAAACAAAACCTTTAAAATGCGTAATCATCTATTTCCTCTTTTCTATTTTTATTTTAAACTAGATTCAAAAGTTAAATCACGAATTCTAAGGCCTTCAAGATGATTTTCCTGACTTTGATTCAAAGGATTGATCTGATAGTTCCACCACCGTTCATCGTTTTCTTGATTGGCAAGGTACTTCCAGTTTGGATGCTTAGTTGAATTGTACTTTTTGCTTTTAAAGACAGGCATATTGGCAATTCGAACTAAGCATTCATGCCGTTTCATATTTCCGACTTCATCAGGTGTCATTAAATCACGAGCAATCTTTTGATGAGAAAGGGATCCTGAACCTGTTTGGCCAAAGGAACGACTAGTATTTCGAACATCAATGGTTTGTTTACCGAGTAACCCACTCATAAATTTAAAAGTATCTTCATCATTACCACCTAAGTAGACTAAGCTATCACAGTTCCCAAGAATAGTTTTCCAAGCTTCTTTTTCTTTATAGAGTCCTTGAAGTTGAGCAATATTTTGCAGAATAGGAACGAGACTCATATTCCGAGAACGGACTGTTGAGGTTTGTTCAGCAAAATCTGGGATTTCTCCGATATTTGCGAATTCATCTAAGTAGACTCTCACATGAAGAGGTAATTGCCCCTTAAAATCAATATCTGCTTGTCTTGTTAGAGTTTGAAATACTGTTGAAAAAAAGAGGGCTGAAAGAAAGCGAAAGGTACTATCGTTATCTGGGATAACTAAGTAAACCATTGATTTTTCCTTGCCCCATGTCTTCATATCAAGGGTATCTCTTTTGGTCAAATCCATGACACTTTGAATATTGAAGAGGGCAAATTTAGCAGTGGTTACAGCTATAACAGAATCCAGAGTCTTATCCTTATAATTTTGAAAATCTGCCCAATTTCGCATGGTAAAATTTTCAGTTCCATACTTTTTAGCATAATTTTCAAATAGAATTTCTAAGACACTTTTTTCTTGGTTTTCACCCTTGGATAAGTGTTTAATGAGTTTTGAGATTTCAGCAAAACTTGGATAACGCCCTCGTTTTTTTCGCTCTTCCACTTCTTTTTTTTGACGTTTCAACAAGTTTTGGTATTCCTTTTGACTTAAACGACTTTCTTCTATGAGCTGTTCTCTTGTTTTAGGTGGGTTATAGAAATCGACCAAGTAAGAGGCTAAAGCTCGTACCAAAGTCATAGAAGCTTCATCCCAAAATGGATCACTACGGGAGCCAGAGCCTTTGGTGTTATTGAAATAAACCGTCAGCATGCGATTCAAATCATTTTCTGTCTCTATATAGCGAAAAGGATTGAAGCCATCTGAGTTCTTCATATTGACTAAATCTAACACCTTTACTTGGTAGCCATGTTCTAAAAAGAGTTTGCCTGTTTTTTCGGCCAAGTGATCTTTTGGATCAACTACAATATTAGAACTATTCATCTGAATAAGATTGGGTTTCACAAAGCGAAATGTCTTCCCACTTCCTGAACCTCCAATCACCGCAATATTCTTATTCCTATCATATTGGGCTGGTTTTTTATCTAATAATGTCAGACGAACATCTTGTGCTAAGATCGTATCATGAGAAAATTCCTTACCGTAAAAGAGCTTCTTTTCTTTTAGAGTTCCAAAACGGGCGCTCCCGTATTCTACCCCTTCTCGGTATTGTTTTTTTCCAGTCTCTAAATAGAGATAAACCAGCAGCATCATCACAAAGCCTAGTAGAAAAAAAGCACTTGATTTTCCAGTAAAAGAAATATTCCATGGCGACTGAAGAACTTCATCTTGACCCTCCATCAGAAGATGAGTCCATTTATTTAAGCTATTTCCAGTATAGGAATCATACAAAAGCGTCAAACGATGAAAAAGATAGCCTAGTAAGATGCCTAACAGTGAGAATAGTAGGAATTTCTTTCCACTGTACATCATCTCACCATCTCTTTCTGTTTGACGGCCCCTTCTTGTCTAAAGGTAATTTGGGATTTCGCCTCATCAATTGCATCGTCTAATGACTTATCCATAGTAAAATCAGCTAATTTCTCCGGATCATTAACCATTTTTTCTAGCAGATGGTCTAAATGATTGTCTAGAATCGAACGGTCTTTCGTATAGAAATGTAGAGAATCCCCTTGCCAAGCGATGGCTAAAGGAATCTCTTCTTTTTCTAAAAAAGCTTTAAATTTCTCTATATCAATTGGTTTGTCTAAAAAATCTTTTTTCAGATTAATCGTGTCAATCGAATAAGGAGATTGTAGCAATTCTTCTAATTTCTGCACCCCTATCTTATAGGCGGAATCCTGTGCTAAAGCCTGACGTCTAGACCATTCTAGAATCTTTAAGAGACTTCTTACAGTAAATAAAAGACTACGCTCTGCATATTGAACTGCCATTCGTTCCTGTTGTTCAGAGGACATCTGAGGCCTCCTTCTTCACAAATAGCAGCTTTCCTTCTTTATAACGATAAGCTATCAATTTCTGACGTTGCTTAATCGACTTGACAACCTGCAGTAGATCTCTCGAATAAGGTTCTCGAAGAGTAACTTCTACTGCTTTTCCATCAAAGATACCAACACGTTTAAATTCAATGTAGTCTTTTTTGAGATGTCCTAAGCCCATACCAAAAGGAAAGTGATGAATCAATTGGATGGTACAACCACCTTTATTTCCCATTTGTTTCAAATCATACAAGTTTACTACCTTCATGATTAACTCCTTTATCTAGTTTGTCGCATCGTTTAAGTCTGGTAACGATAAACTCCGTGTCTGTTAGAAAATTCTCACACACGTCTTGTGCCAGTTGCCCTTCACAGGGAAATACTCTCAGTCCCTACTTACACAGGCACGCTAATCAAGACGGAGTGAATTCAATTTTCAAAGAACAGGTAGCTTTATTATAGATAAGAGTAGTTGAAATTTTTATCACATTTTTTATTTTCCTGTAGAGCTAAATTCATACTAAACAAAGATTTTGAAATAAAAGACTAACATTGTTACATAACGTTAGCATTTCATTTCCCTAAAATAAGCTAATTTTATATAAAAAGCAGCAAACTATAAACTAGTAGGTTCCACACCAAATGTAGACCCATACTTCCCCATAAGTCCGATTTATAGCGCACCATCCCTAAAAAGATCCCAAGTGAAACATATAAACACCAAGCTAGAATGGTTCCTGGATGATGTACTAAGGCAAATAAAACACTTGTCAAAGCAACTCGAATATCTAATTTTCTGACCAGGTTCCATAAAATTTCTCGATACAGAAATTCTTCAACCATACTCGCATTGATTAAGAACAATAAAAATGAAAACCAAGGAACCTGATGTTGAAGGCCAATTAAGTTTGCTTGATTCGTGGTTCCTTGAGCATGAATCAGACTAAAACATAGGCTTATAATCAGTAGGCTAACGAATCCAATACCAAGCCATTTCATCCTAGTTTTCATATTGACCTTGACCACTTGTTTTCGTTGGCCATACATCCATAAAAAAGAAATGAGCGACGCACAATAGAGAATCTGTAGTATGGTTAACTCACCAATACAAAGCAATTTCAGTAAGTATAGGGATACCAATAAGACATTTACTTGTTGGAATATATAAACTGGAATTATTCTTTTCATAGTTACCTCCGAAATAAATCTTCATAATCTAAATCTAATACCTGCACAATCCTTTCTACCCATGGACTTTGAGGCATTCGTTGTTCCATCTTGTAGTGGCGTATTTTTTGATACAAACGATTCAATTCACTTGGATAGTGAAACTCTCCCGCAAACATTTTTCTGGTTAACTCAATCCAGCTAATATTTCTTTCAGCCAAAATAATGGACAAGTTCTCCCAAAATCGTTCAGCCATATTGCTTCTCCTTTAACTAGATAAATAATGTGTTTGTGCCATGTAAATCAATTGTTTCGTATCTCTTGGCAATAGAGCTCTAGCCTCTTCCAAATTCAGATTTGGATAAACTATCTTATTTGAAACCGCAAGAGGAAGCCTGATGCATAGTTCAGGATTTTTTAATATCATTTCAATGAAATCCGTTAATCTTAGATTGTCACGGTTCTTAAATCGTAATAAATTGGAGATAGAAACTCAAAACAATCTGAAGAATAGCTCATCATCTCAATTAATTTATCCTTTGTCATTTCAGAAATCGAATGACAAGACACCTCGATGCCATACTTTTGAAAGAAATCCAAAAGAAGTTGATTTCTTTGGCTATTTTTACTTAGATAGAGATCAATCATGGGAGACCTCCCAAAGATTCGGTTCCATTTGATATTCTGAGACGATTAAGGAATCTAATGAATTTGAGAAGTTAATCGATTTCTTGTCTTCATCATAAGCTTTTACAGTTACTTGGGTTGTAAGTATTCCTTCTTTTCCCTCGGCTCGATAGCCTTGTCCATATAAAACAAAAACAAGATTCTGATTATCATCTACAAAGGCATCAACCCCATTCTTTATGTCTTGACTTTCAAGGAATTCCATAACGTTTTGAAGATAGGACTCGTAAAATAGTGGGTAGTTGTGTTTTTTATGGTAATCATCTAAAAATGTTACTTCAAACTCACATGGATAATTGGGCATCAAAAATAATTGTTCATCCAGCTGTTTGATTTCTGCATCATGTAATTCTGTTTCTAATTCATCACAATCTAGTATTGATTCTTTATTTAATGCTTTCATCTTTTTCCTCTATTTCTTTTAATTTCTTTGCGATCGCGGCAATCACAGGAACGGTTACACTATTACCAGCTTGTTTATAGAGCTGACTATTACTAGAGACTTTTCTCGCAGCTTCAAAAGCCCAATCAGGAAAGCCCTGCAAGCGAAAACACTCTTTAGGAGTGATTCGTCGTATCCTCAGATGGTAAAATTGTCCATCTATCAAGACACCAGCTACATGATAAACTTGTTTATCTTCTCCTTCATAGCTACCCACTACTACTCCCATTTGACCACTAGTTGTTAACGTATTCGCTATACCTTTTCCAACTCTACCACGCCGATACTGAGAACTTGGTCTTTCCAAATTGATTGAATCTCCAATCTCTGCTTGAGCGTATCCTTTTTTAGTTGCTTCCCTGACTTTTAAAAATTGGATTGGTTCTGGAATCAGTATTTTGGGAATTTTATCTCCTCCTTGCATCGTAGTCAGTGTTGGAGATAAGCCCTCACTTCCATAGACGCGACCGGTCTCCTTAAAGCTAGTGGGTAAATCTCCAACAACGACAATGCCATGACGATCCTGAGTATTTAAAGTAAACATCGGCTCTTGATTTTCCTTAAAGCGTCTACCATTTTGTCTCTTGTCTAATCTGTCTGGTGTCATACAAGGAATCGCAATCTTAAATCCTTCTCCTTTCCCACGAACTAAGGTTGGCGCAAGACCTTCTGAATAATAAACTTTACCGCTCATTCCACTTTTTGATGGATTCAAATTTCCTAATGTTTTTAAAATCTCAGAGTTAGTTGCTTGACCTTCTCGTCTGAAAGGAAATAAGAGTCTGGTACCTTTCTTTCTAGAATGTCCGATAATAAACACCCTCTCTCTGTTTTGGGGAACGCCAAAATCCTTACTGTTAAGCACCTGCCACTCAACATCAAACCCCAACTCATCAAGTGTGGTAAGGATTGTGGTGAACGTCCGTCCATTATCGTGATTGAGTAGGCCTTTAACATTTTCAAGAAAAAGAAAACGTGGTTGGATTTGTTTGGCCGCCCGAGCAATTTCAAAGAACAAAGTTCCTCTAGTATCTTCAAATCCCAATCGTCTTCCTGCGATTGAAAATGCTTGACAAGGGAATCCCCCACAGATGATATCGACTTTCCCTCTAAGTTTTTTAAATTCATCATCTGAAACATTTCGTATGTCATGAAATTCTATTTCTCCTTCCGTTTGAAAAATGGATTTATAAGATTCTCTAGCAAATTTATCAATCTCACAAAATCCAATACACTCGTGTCCGACACTTTCCATTCCTAGTCGAAAACCACCGATACCTGAAAATAAATCAATAAATTTCATTTCTTGATTACCCCTTTCTGATCGACTATTAATGTCCAAAGAGTCAAACCACTTGAAATGAAAATGAGCATAACTAATATCCACTCGATTGGCGACATTTAACCACCTCCTTTTCTAACACGGTTATTCCAAACAGAATACAAGCCGTTAAACACAAATTCAGCAAGCACTTCCGCACGTCTAACAAAGCGGACATTATCTAGAGCATACTGATAGATTTTCTCAAAATCAGTCATAGCAATTTCACTGGCTGTTTCAGAAAAACCTTCGCGTCTAAATTGATCTTGTACCAATCCCCAAATATAATCTCGATCATATTTTGTGACCTTTTCTACTTTTCTTTTCAAGATAGGTTGAGTATTCCTATCCTCCTCATCCTCAATAAATAAAGAATCAGTCTCACTATATTTAGTCTCACTAACTTCAGTCTCACTAGGGGCTGAATGTGAGACGGGGGCCGTTTGATTTTCAACCTGCCCTAGTCTTTTTTTAACACTAGGCCTGTTTGAATTACCTACTGGGGTAGAAGATAATTCCCCTAAATAAATCTTATTAGCTAGTCTTCCTTTCTCACTTGAAGACTGTTGAACTTCATCAATTAAGTCATATTCTTTAAGAGTTTTTTTGATGGACAGTAATTTTGACTTCGAACAACCTAACAGCCTCATCAGTTTAGAATTAGAAAATACTAAATAGACCGCGCCTTCTTCATCTATCCAACCACGACTGAGAGATAATTCTAAACGATCTTTTAAAATAGAATAAGCCACCTTTACTTCTAGTTTCATATCCATATATTTCTCATCCTCAAAAAGAATTTTAGGTAATTTATAATACCGTTCTGAAGTTTGGTATTGATTTGCGGTAATTCGTTTCATAGCTCTCCTCCAAGTTCTTTGAGTATTAAATCGCCATTTGATTCCAAGCGAACCAAGCCACTTTTTTCTAATTCAGCCATAAGAGAGATGGCTTCAACAATGTCAATTCCCATTTCACGTACTAAAAATGAAATGACGATATAGCGTGATGATTGTAATTCTTTTGTCATTTTCCCTCCAGAAAATAAAAAAAGGAGAACAATATTCAACTGTTCTCCAAAATATTTTTATTAAAAAGAAAAACCCTGCCAAATTAATTTTTGGTAGGGTTTTTGGCAGGAAACTAAATTAATTTATCAGTTTCTAAAATGTGTTCACGATTCTAAAAGGCTGATACTATAGTATTCCGAATTCTAATTGGTATATGCCTCTTATTTAAGAGTAACTGAAGCTCCAGCTTCTTCCAATTTAGCTTTGATTTCTTCAGCTTCTGCAGTTGGAACGCCTTCTTTGATGACACCTGGTGCACCATCAACAAGTTCTTTAGCTTCTTTAAGTCCAAGACCAGTGATTTCACGTACAACTTTGATAACGCCAACTTTTTTGTCACCAGCAGCTGTCAACTCAACGTCAAATGAGTCTTTAGCAGCACCAGCGTCAGCAGCACCAGCTGCAGCAACAGCTACAGGAGCAGCTGCAGTTACACCAAATTCTTCTTCGATAGCTTTTACAAGGTCGTTCAATTCAAGGATTGAAGCTTCTTTAATTTCAGCAATAATGTTTTCAATGTTCAATGCCATTGTTATTTCCTCCAAATAAGTTTTAAATTTTATAATAATTTTTCCGTAGCTAGGCTACGCTGCGTAGCTTAAGATTAAGCTGCGTCTTCTTTGTTGTCTGCAACCGCTTTGACTGCAAGAGCAACGTTGCGCACTGGCGCTTGAAGTACAGAAAGGAGCATAGAAAGAAGTCCTTCGCGGTTTGGAAGAGTTGCAAGAGCAACGATTTCTTCTTTAGATGCGACAGCGCCTTCGATTGCACCACCTTTGATTTCAAGTGCTTCAGCGTTTTTAGCAAAGTCGTTCAAGATTTTCGCTGGTGCGATAACATCTTCGTTAGAAAATGCTACTGCAGATGGTCCAACAAATACTGATGCAAGATCTTCAAGACCAGCTTTTTCAGCTGCACGACGCAAGATTGAGTTTTTAATGACTTTATACTCAACTTCGCTTCCACGAAGCTCACGACGAAGAACTGTATCTTGCTCAACTGTCAAACCACGAGCGTCTACAACGACGATAGATGCAGCAGCTTTCATTTTTTCAGCTACTACGTCAACTAGTTCCGCTTTTTTAGCAATAATTGCTTCACTCATTAGTGTGTTCACCTCCGTAATTATTTTGCTTGGGGAATTTTTCCAAAAGAAAAACGCGCCCAAACCTAGACACGAAAGTACAATACGCTTCTTTTTACATGATACGTTTTGTCCTCGGTAGGATATTTATGAGTCGAGCTCCCCTACTGTCTTAGGCAGTTTTTTCAAACCGTATATAAGTATAGCATAGACAAAAAAAGAATGCAAGATTTTTGCAGACTTTTTTTGAAATATTTTTTAAATCTCTACTGTCAAAACTTGTCCTTGCTTGACAACCTGTTCTCCAGCGATATAGACATCGTCAACATCACTGGATTTGACTGCATAAACAAGGTGAGAGAGCATATTTTCCTGAGGTTGAAGATGGATTTTTCCCTTAGGTTGAATCACGAGAAAATCTGCTTGCTTGCCAACTTCCAGACTTCCTATCAGGTTTTCCATTCCAAGAACCTTAGCACCTTCTATCGTCAGAGCTTTGAGAGCTGTTTCGATAGGAAATTGGCTGGCATCTCCACTCTTCATTTTCTGAAGAAGGGCTGCGGTCCGTCCTTCCTCAAACATATCAAGATTGTTATTGGAAGCAACTGAATCAGTCGCAATTCCGACTGCTACTCCTGCTTTTTGCAGTTGGATGATGGGAGCGATTCCTGAGGCCAGTTTGAGGTTACTAATAGGATTATGGGCGATAGCCACATGGGAAGTCGCCAAGCGTTCAATTTCTCTCTCGTTTAATTCAACCCCATGAGCAAAGACAGACGGATGATCTAAGTAACCTAGTTCTTCTAGAAAGGCAAGGGGACGTTTGCCATAGCTTTTCAGGATAATTCCTGATTCCTCCTTGGTCTCCGCCACATGGATATGGATAGGAATGTCCAGCTTTTTTGCCATATCTAAGCTCGCTTCCAGCAAGTCTCTACTACAGCTGTAGGGAGAATGTGGAGCTACCATAACCTTGAAATTTGGGTTTTCATATCCTAAGATTTCCTCTATGATGGCTCGGGTTCTGCTTATGGTCTCAGCAGTTGTTTCTGCCTCTGAAGAAAAGAGGGTCGGTGAGAAATAACAACGCATCTTGGAAGCCTTGACTGCCTGATAAATTTGCTCAATATCCACACCATTGGGATTATACATATCGTTGAAGGTTGTTGTTCCTGACTGGAGCATTTCTGTCAGAGCTTCTTTGACCGCCTTGGTAGTCATGTTGGGAGTAAATCCTGCTTCTGCTGGCCAGATAAAGTCATTGAGCCATTCATGGAGGTTGCTGTCATCCCGAATCCCTCGCAAGCCTGTCATAGCAGAATGGGTGTGGCAATTGACCAAACCAGGCATAATCCAGGCTCCCTGATAGTCTATAATCTGCTCAGCTTGCTCCAAAATCTCTGGCTCCTCTTGGCGACATAGACGATTTGAGAGTCCTTAACGGCTAAGATACCATCCAAATAAACATGGAAATCTTTGTCACAAGTCACGATATTTACATGCTGATAGACTTTCATTGTTTTCTCCTTCTAAGACCCTGATTTTTTCTAGCTATTGTAACAAAAAAGTCACCCGAAGGCAACTTTTTTCGTTCATGAGATTTCAAAATAGAAAGGATTATTCAGAGCTAAAATCTGCAGCTTTCTGCATTTGGTAATACTTGCCCTTTCTAGCCATGAGGTCATGATGGTTCCCATACTCAACAATGTCGCCATCTACCAAGACAAGAATCAAATCCGCATCCTGAATGGTTGACAAACGGTGAGCAATGATAAAGCTTGTGCGCCCCTTCATGAGTTTGGCAAAGGCATCCTGTACTAGCACCTCTGTCCGAGTATCGATGGAGGAAGTTGCCTCGTCTAAGATAAGAATCTTTGGGATAGCTAGAAAGACTCGGGCGATAGTCAAGAGCTGGGCTTGCCCAACAGAGAGGGATTCTCCTGCATTTTCCAACTTGGTATCGTATCCCTGTGGCAACTGTTGGATGAAAAATTCTGCGTTGGCTGCTTTGGCGGCAGCAATCACCTGCTCCCGACTGGCGTCAGGATTTCCAAAGGCAATATTGTCATGAACGGTCCCTTGCTTGAGCCAGGTTTCTTGGAGTACCATGCCAAACTGCTGTCTCAATGACGCTCGGGTATAGTCGTAAATGGAACGACCGTCTAGCAAGATATCTCCTGAATTAATAGGATAAAAACGCATGAGGAGATTGATAAGAGTTGACTTACCAGCACCTGTCGGACCAACGATGGCCACCTTGCTACCAGCTGGGATATCGATGGATAAGTCCTTAATCAAAACCTTCTCAGGATGATAGCCAAAAGAGACATGTTTAAAGGAAATAGCACCCTTGACTTGGTCACTGGTCAAGACTTCCTTACCTGTTTCAGCCACCTCAGGACTCTCTAAGACAGCATAAACACGCTCTGCACAAGCGAGAGCACTTTGCAATTCGGCTAGAACCGAAGAAATATCGTTAAAGGGCTTAGTGTACTGCTGGACATAGTTCAAAAAAGTCACTAAACGTCCGATGGTCAAGGTGGACCCCATCATGATACGATAAGCTCCTACTCCAGCTAGAAGAGCATAAATGAGCGCATTGACAAAGCGAGTCGAAGGATTAACCGTTGATGAATAAAAGATGGCTGACTGAGAATAGCCTGCGTAGTTGGCATTAGCCTCGTGCAGTCTTTGGATAAACTCTGTTTGAGCATTGAAGGACTGGATAATGGTCTGCTGGCTAAGTGATTCTTCAATCAACTGAGTCTGAATCCCCCTGGTCTCTGTTTGCTTCTGAAAGAGATGATAGGAACGTTTGGCAATAAAACGTGAAATCACCATAGACAGGGGCGTCAACAGCAAGACCAAGAGGGTCATGAGGAGGTGAATTTGGAGCATGGCTAGAATACTAACCAAAATCATCAAAACGCCAATGAAAAATTGATTGAAAATCATGGTCAAGCCAGCTGCCAACTGTTCTATGTCTGTGGTCACACGACTGACCATCTCTCCACTGCCCTGCCGATCCACAAAAGCAATCGGTAACCGATGGAGCTTATGAATGATTCTCTCTCGCAAGTCTCTGGTATAAGAGAAGATTAGACGATTATAAAGAAGAGGATTGGCCCATTGTACCAGAGTATTTCCTATGACTACCAAGATCATCTGAATGAAAATCTGCCAAAAAAATGGTGAAGAACCAGCCACTAGAACTTGGTCAATGACCTGCCCAATCAAGATAGGTAGGTAGATCGATAAAGCAACTTGGGCAATAGTTCCTAGAAAGGCTAGGAAAAGGAGGAAAGGATGGCTTGCTAAATCTATGGCCAAACGTTTGAGCGTCTGGTTTGCGGTTTGTCGTTTCATGCTAGTCCTCCTTTCCATGTTGGGATGCATTGATTTCGCGATAGACTTGGCTGGTCTTCATCAAGTCATCGTGCTTGCCAATAGCTAGTAACTCACCTTTTTCCAAGAGGAGAATCTGGTCTGCCATCTGTAAAGTCGAAGTTCGTTGAGAGATCAAGATTAAGCTCGTGTCTGGCAAATTTTCTCGGATAGCTCTCAAGAGCTTGGACTCGGTAATGGTGTCGAGGGCCGAAGTTACATCATCTAGGATGAGAAACGGAGCTTGGCGCAGGACTGCTCGGGCGATAGACAACCTTTGTTTTTGTCCACCTGAGAAATTTCGTCCTCCTGCCTCAACTAGTGCGTCTAAGAGTCCTTCCTTATCACTGACAAAATCCTTAGCTTGCGCAATCTCCAAGGCCTGCCATAGTTCCTGGTCAGATACTTCTCGATTGAAACCTAGAGTCAAGTTGGAACGAATAGTTCCTTTAAAAAGTTCGACCTTTTGGGGTACATAGGCAATCCAAGACCGCCACTGCTCAAGATCAAGAGGACTACGTCCATTGCGATAAAGGTCAATGCTCCCCTTATCTGCTGGATAAAGACCAAGTAAGACTTGCACCAAACTTGATTTACCAGAACCAGTTCCTCCGATGATACCAAAGATTTGTCCTTGAGTCATATCAAAGGAAATATCTCTCAGAGAAGGTTGGGCCGCATCAGGATAGGTAAAGGTTAATTCTTGGACTTGCAAAACCTTATCGCTGGTAGCTTGCTTTTGTTCTAACTCTGAATGGATATCCTCTGGAGCCTCGTCAAAGACTTCCTCGATTCGCTTGGCTGAGATGTAGGACTGGTTGAGGGAATTGATCAGCATGGCGAGCTTGACCAATTCCACCAAGATTTGCAAGAGGTAGTTGATAAGAGCAATCAGGGCACCTTGACTGAGTAAACCTCCTTGAATTGAAATATATCCCTGCCAGATGATGACGAGAAGAGTTCCATTGACAATCAGATAGGTCAGAGGTGTTAATAAACTAGACCAGAAACCTGTTTTTTCTTGCAATCTAGTATAAACTTGATTGAGGGTTTGAAAAATCTGCAATTCTCGTTTTTCTTGCCCAAAGGCACGAATAACTCGCATGCCTTGTAATTGCTGACGTGTTTCCTGAACCAGTTGGTCCGTTTTCTTTCTGAGACTGCTGTAGAGAGGATTGACAAGTCGAGAGAGACCGACAATAACGATTGTCAAAAAACCAACCATGACCAAGAACCAGAAAGTCAGCTCAGCTGAGATGCGATAGGCCATAAAAATGGCACCAAAAACGATAATAGGCGCTCGCAAAAAGAGGCGCAGGAATTGATTGATACCAGTCTGAATCTGGTAAGTATCCGAAGTCAAGCGAGTCACCAAGCTAGAAGTTGTCAGACGATCTCTGCTATCCTTGGGTAGGGAAAGAATATGACGATAAAGGTCGTCTGTCAGTTCTTTGGCAAAACCCACCGCAGCCTTAGCTGAGTAAAACTGGGCTACCAGGCCACTAAAACACCAATCACTGCAAAGATAAGGAGCAGGCCAATCTGCATCCATAGATGCCCTTGATCTCTCTGGGGCAAGGACTGGTCAACAATCCCAGCAATCACCATGGGAACCAAGAGCTCAAAAACAGCTTCTAGTAGCTTGAACAAGGGTGCTAGAATCGACTCTTTGATGTAGGGTTTGAAGTAAGATAGTAAGTGTTTCATAAATCCCTTCTATTCTTATTCTGGAAATGAAGAAAGTGGGAAGCCCCACCCTCTCTGTTTTATTTGTTTAAGTAAGGCAATAGATAGCCGTATCCTGCCTCTTCCATCTCATCCTTGGCTACAAAACGCAAGGAGGCAGAATTAATACAGTAACGCAGGCCACCTAACTCCTGAGGTCCATCTGTAAAGACATGACCCAAGTGAGCATTTCCTGACCGAGAACGAACCTCGATTCGCTCCATTCCATGACTCAGATCTTTGTAATAGCGAATCAATTCCTTAGAAATCGGACGACTAAAACTTGGCCAACCACAACCTGAGGCAAACTTATCCTTAGCGAAAAAAAGCGGTTCACCCGTCGTGATGTCTACATAAATCCCTTCTTCAAAAGTTTGGTCATAAGCATTACTAAACGGCGCCTCTGTAGTAGCTTCTTGCGTAACACGGTAAGACTCTGCTGACAAACTTTCTTTTAACACTTCTTGACTAGGCTTTTCATAGTTAGAGGCGTCAATCAATGGCTTATCAGCATTGGTCACATCGATATGACAGTAACCCGAAGGATTTTTCTTGAGATAGTCTTGATGATAGTCTTCAGCCAGAATATAGTGGCGAAGTTTCGCCACTTCTACCGCAATTTTTCGACCAAGCATGCGTTCTTGCTCCTGCACCACAGTGTAGATAGCTGGCAAGTCTGCTTCATCTTGGTAATAAATCCCAGTACGATATTGACGGCCACGGTCATTCCCTTGCTGATTGATAGATAAGGGATCGATGACTCGGAAATAATAGAGCAAAATCTCTCTGAGTGACACTACTTTCTTATCATAAATCACTTGAACCGTTTCTGCATGGTCTGTTTCCTTGAGCAACTGATAATTGGTTGTTTCGACTTGCCCATTAGCGTAGCCGACACTGGTAGCTAGCACTCCCGAAATTCGGGAAAAATATTCCTCTAAACCCCAAAAACAACCACCTGCTAGATAAATTTCTGCCATCTTTATTTCTCCTTTATCAAGTTTTTAACTAATACTCTTCGAAAATCTCTTCAATCCACGTCAGCTTACATCTGCAACCTCAAAACAGTATTTTGAACTAACTTCGTCAGTTCTATCCACAACCTCAGAACCATTTTTTGAGCAACCTGCGGCTAGATTCCTAGTTTGCTCTTTGATTTTCATTGAGTATAAACTTCTTTTCAAAAAAAGGATAGGAAGTCCTCTGGTCAAGAATTTCCCCATCCTATCTTCTATTCTTTATTTTGCTTCGACACGGACACCTTGGGTATCAACTTTCAAGTCATGCAGTTTGCCTTTGAAAGGTTGCTTTTGCAATTCAGCTTTAATCTTGGGCATCTTGTCATGAGAAGCCAGAACCATAACTGTTGGCCCAGCACCAGAAAGATAGGTCGCATAGGCTCCATTCTCTTTAGCCACTTGCTTAATCGTCGCAAATTCACGGACCAGACTTTGACGATAACGCTCGTGGAAGAGGTCTCCCTCAATCGCTTGGCCAGCAGTCACCATGTCTCCTGCCAACAAGGCTGCAACCGCCACATTGGCAATTGAACTAGCTGCAACAGCTTCCTTGTAGGACAATTTCTTAGGAAGGACACCACGACTGTCGCGAGTGCGCAATTCATAGTTGGGAATATAAGCTAGAAAATCACACTCTGGGAAGTCTGCTACGATAGCAGAGACTTGCCCTTCAACGGAACTCGCAATAACGAGATTACCATAGATAGCTGGAGCCACATTGTCAGGATGTCCTTCAATCTTGGTAGCCAACTGCAATTTGTCGTGGTTAGATAAGTTGAGCTTACCTAATTGGTTAGCCAGTTCAATCCCAGCAACGATAACCGAGCTTGAAGAACCCAAACCACGCGCCAAGGGAACATCGCTGGTCATTTTCAAACGTCTCGGTTGCAAGTCAGGCGCAATTTGCAAGGCAATCTTGAGCAAGAGATTACGCTCGTCATGTGGAATCCATTTGCCAATCTGATGTTCAATCAACCACTCATCCCGTTCTTCACAGACCTCAATTTGAAGATACTTGGTTACAGCTACACCAACCGAATCAAAACCTGGCCCGATATTGGCACTGGTTGCAGGTACAATAATCTTCATCCTATTCTCCTAACACCTTGAAGGTATTCAAGAGGTCAAATTCTGAAGCTTTGGCCAACTCAGCTGAAAGATTCTCAAGTTGTGCTTTATTAATCTTATGAGTGATAATCACTACACGCGCCTTGTCACCCTCTTTGCCATCTTGGAGAATCTGCTTGAAGGAAATATCTTGAGCGTTGAAAATCTCAGCCAATTTCAAGACCTGACCTTTTGAGTCTGGAGCCAAGATTGAGAAGTAGTAATTAGCTTTGACATCTTCTGGATTAGCCAAGACCAAGTCACGGCTATATTCGTTGAAGTCTTTACCAATAGTACCATCATTCAAGCGACGAACGATACGGACAATATCTGCTACCACACTTGTTGCAGTTGGTTTTTGACCCGCACCTGGTCCGTAGTACATAGACTCACCGATACCAATAGATTCTACAAAGACAGCATTCATCACGCCATTCACACTGGCAAGTGGATGTGCTTTAGGAAGGAAGGTTGGAGTCACTTCTGCAGCAATACCTGAAGGAGTTTCCTCGATAGAACCAACCAATTTCACTACATAGCCAAGGTCTTGGGCTACAGCTACGTCTTCTGGTGTGATGTTACGGATTCCCTTGTGGGCTACATCGTCAAAAGCAACCTTCATCCCAAAAGCAAACTGGCTCAAAATCACCATCTTGTAGGCTGCATCAATCCCATCAACGTCATTTGTAGGGTCGCTTTCTGCAAATCCAAGTCTTTGAGCTTCAGCCAGAGCATCATCGTAAGACCAGCCTTCTTCCACCATCTTGGTCATCATGAAGTTGGAAGTTCCATTAACAACGCCAAGAACGCGCGTAATTTTGTCAGAAGCCAACGAATTTGCCAAAGTACGAAGAATTGGAATCCCACCAGCTACTGCTGCTTCATAGTAAAGTGCTACATTATGCTCTTTAGCGATTTCTAGCAATTCTGCACCATGAACAGCCAAAAGGTCCTTGTTGGCAGTAACAACGTGTTTCCCAGCTTCTAAGGCACGAGTGATAAAGGTTTTAGCTGGTTCGATACGCCCCATCAATTCCACTACGATTGTAATGTCTTTATCTGACAAAATATCATCTACATTGGTTACAAAGTTAAAGTCATTTCCTGCTGCAAGCAAGCGGTTCTTTTCATCTTCATCCTTGACCAATACCTTGGCTACTTCAATCTCTGAATGAGCTGACTGAACGATTTTTTCTCCATTTTCCTTTAGGAGGAATGGCACACCACTTGCAACGGTACCAAATCCAAGTAAAGCAATTTTAACTGTCATGTTTGTCTCCTAGAAATTTTCTGATATAGCCATTATAACAGAATTTTGTGAAAATTCCTATTATAGTAAATCACTATTTCAGTCTGGTAAAGAAAAAACGAATCCCATGATTCGTCTTTCTTGATAAATGAAAATTGATTTTAAAATTTATGAACGAATCTTTTGCAGACCGAGAACTGCATCGTGATTGATCAAGATTTGCCCATACTCTTGCAAGACTGAACGACTGATGTCACTGTCGTCTGCAAACTCACGCATACGAGCCAAGAGCCAGGCTGGATATGGACCAGGATGATTTGCCACATCAACTAAGATTGTCAAATAATAGTGGTCATTCATCTTATAGAGTTCAGATGTTTCCATCTGGTAGTTAACCGTCTTTGCAAAAGCAACTAAGTCAGCAAGGCTTGCAAAGCGCAGGATATAGTAGATATAAGGTTCTTTCTTACTCTCAGTCTCCTTATCTGCCTGCTCTTGCTCTTCTTCCTTTGCTTCGACCTGCTCTAGAGATTGGATAGCTTCAATATCGTCCTTGGTCTTATCTGCAATGCTCTTTTCCAAGGTTTTGAGAAATTCATCTGGCGACATTTGGCTAATTCTTCCATGTCTGGTAGATCCGCCAAATCTTCAAAATCCAAATTTTGGTCAATCTTGGACTTGGTCACAAAGACGTCCACCTTATCAGGTTTTGGCGTCACGCGGAAACTCAGCATGCCACTATCCAAGAAATTGTCTGGCATCTCTAACTCATCTAAAATAGCATAGAAAAACTCTTCGGTTTTTTCCTGAGGAACGAGAAAGTCTGCAATCTCCATTCCCCGATCCATCAAATCATCTAAAGTCATCGTGATTTTCAGTGTTGTATCACTAATTTGTTTCATCTTCATATCTAGTAACCTCATACTTTCAGTCTATCTATTATACTAGATTTTTACGATTTTATCAAAAGAATGAAGCGAGAATGTGATATAATACTAGATATGATTTTAGATTTAAGAAAGAAAGTTCAATGAAAAATATAAAAGTAAATGCCTTGGCCAGCTTGCTGGTCAATATTCTCAATATCGTTTTTCCACTGATAACCAATCCTTAT
Organism: Streptococcus sp. DBCMS; assembly: GCA_000831085.1. Classification (GTDB taxonomy): domain Bacteria; phylum Bacillota; class Bacilli; order Lactobacillales; family Streptococcaceae; genus Streptococcus. Next base: position 51,833 of record JXRG01000007.1, on the reverse strand, counting down.
CTGACGCGGATTCTCAGCAAATCCAATTACGGTTATTTCAATACGGCCAATACCTGGGCAAGTTTCGTTATTCCACTAGCTGCCTTTGGAATATACAACTACGGGATTCGAGCTATCAGTAAGGTCAAGGATGACAAGAATAAAATCAACTACGTCTTTTCTAAGTTGTTTTATATCTCGGTTTTCACCTCTCTCCTGACCACTGGTATCTACTTCCTCATTATCTTCTTTGACACCAGCATTGAGAATCTGAAAGTCCTCTACTACATCCTAGGGGCCCAAGCACTCTTCCAATTTCTCAATATCGAATGGATGAACGAGGCTTATGAAAATTATGCCTTCATCCTCTACAAAACGTTAATTATTCGAATTACCATGCTGGTCGCTATCTTCGCCTTTGTTAAAACGGCAGATGATATTGTTCCTTATGCTATCGTTATGACAGCGACCACTATCCTCAACTACCTGCTCAGTTTTCTTTGGATTAAGAGAGAAGTTTCCTTTGTTAAGATCGGTCTTGTTGAATTAGTCAAAGCATCTAAACCTCTCTTGACCATGCTACTCTTAGCGAACGCCAACATGCTCTATACCTTGCTTGATAGAATGTTTATCACCAAGGGACCAGATGAAAACTACATTTCTTATTACACTATTGCTTCTAGCATCGTTATGTTGATTGCCAGTGTCTTAAGTGGAGCTATCAACGTCAGCATTCCACGACTCGGCTACTATCTCGGTAAGAAAGACTACGATTCTTATAAAAATCTTCTGAATCAAGGAGCTGCTCTCTTTTACTTCCTCATCATTCCAACTAGTATTGGGATTATAGTATTAGGAAACTACGCAGCAGTTATCTACTCTTCTGAAAAATACCTCGAAGCTGGTATTGTGACTAGTGTCTTCGCCTTCCGTACCATCATCTGGGCTATCGAATTGATTCTTGGTAAACAAATTATCTTTATCAATGACCACGAAAATCGCTTAACAGCCTTCTACTTCCTTGGTGGCGGAGCCAATATTCTCTTCAACTGCCTCTTGTATTTCAATAATATTTTCGCACCAGAGTACTATATCGCTACGACCATTCTTGCGGAGACTATCGTCGTTCTCCTGGAAATACGCTTTATCCAGAAACACCAACTGATTGATTTGAAAGAAATCTTTGCTACTCTGACACGTTACACTATTGTATCCCTTGGATTCATCCCTATCTATTTTGCGTTTAAATTTCTTTTCCAAATCAACTCTTATACGGTCAACTTCAATATGGTTCTCATGGTTCTGTCTACCGTAGCAACTTGTGGTATCTATTACCTCTTGACCCTCTTTATCACCAAAGACAAAACACTCCACTATGCACTGAACCTTGTACTTGCTAAATTAAAACGAAATTAAAAAATCCCCTACTGATAAATTAGTTGCCAGTAGGGGATTTCTTCTTTATTCTTTTTCTTTCTTTTCAGAAGCGTTGGCTTCTAGATTTGAATCTTGTTTAGGTTGTTCAACAATAGAGGAATCAGCTTCTTGTTTCTGTTCTGGCTTGACTGCCTCGCTATCTACAGCAGCAACAGCCTGTTTCCAGATACCTTCTTCGTTTACTTTGTAACCATCAGGTGTTGTTGCGTTCTTCAACAAAGAACCATCAGCTTGGAAATAGTACCAATTACCATCAAGCTGTTTCCAACCTGTTTGCATAGCTCCTGATTCATCAAAGTAATAATGTTCACCATTTACTTTATGAAGGCCAACCAACATGATTCCATCTTCAGGATTTAGATAATACCAGACGCCTTTGTCTTTTATCCAACCAGTTTTCATGGCTCCATTTGATTCAAAGTAACGGTAATGATTATCAAACCATTTCCAGCCAGTTTGCATGGCTCCAGATTTGCTAAAGTAATATTGCTTACCATCTACTTGATGGAGGCCGACTAACATAATGCCTTCTTTACCTTCAAGATAATACCAGACATCACCATCTTTCAACCAACCAGTTTGGAGTGCGCCAGACGTAGCGTAATAATGCCAAGAATCATTTGACCTCTGCCATCCAACTTGCATAGTACCTGCAGAGCTGAAGAAGTAGTACTTTCCATTAATTTCTTGCGATCCGACTGCCATGATACCAGTTTCTGGATCCAGGTAATACCAAGATTCGCCCAATTTTAACCAACCCGTCTTCATGGTACCAGAGCTAGTATAATACTGCCAACCCTTATCCTGCCATTGCCAACCAGTTTGCATGGCACCACTTGCCTTGAAATAGTAACGAGAGCCATTGATTTCTTGATTTCCAGTTAGCATATTGCCGTCTTTATCAAGATAGAACCAAGTTTCTTTGTCCTTAACCCAGCCAGTTTGCATGGCGCCAGAGTTCGCAAAATAGTTCCAGTGGCCATCTACCAACACCCAGCCAGTTTGCATAATACCTTCTTTGTCAAAGTAATAAGTTGTACCCTTGATGTCTTTTTTACCAACAGTTAGAATACTATCCTCATCATAATAGTACCAATTTGAGGCAATCTTTTGCCAAGATGATGCTTTTCTTTCCGACTGTAGGGCACCACTACTAGCAAAGAATAGTTTCTTACCATTATAAACCTGAGGACCTGTCAGCATCTTACCTTCTTTGTCAAATAGATATTTCTGACCATCAATTTCAACTAACTGACTGTAACTTCTTGCTCCACTTGATGTGATATAATACCAACTACCATCTTGCTTAAACCATCCAGTATCTTGCATTTGTCCATTGTTGTTCAAATAATACCAGTTACCATCTGTTTTTTCACGAGAGTCGTTCAAATGAAGCCATCTACCTGCCTGCATTTGTCCTTGACCATTAAAGAAATAGTAAATACCATTTATTTTGCGCCAACCGATTGCCATCTGATCATCAGACAAGCGATACTTCCAGTAACCATCTTCTTTATACCATGTTTCACTAACAGTGGGGATATTAGGTAGAGAATCGGACACGTTTGTAAAACCATTTTTACTAATTGTAAAGACTGTTGCATCCTTGGTCTGGCTAGAAGCATGAACTACTTCAATACCATGCTTCTTAAGATAGTCTCTAGTTGTAGCAAGATTGGCTTCTGCTGCGGATGTGTGTACCACCATACTTGGAGATAGGGAGTCTAAGAAAGGAATCGTATTTGAAATGTGGGCATCATAATGATGGTTCCATTTCATCATATCCACTTTACCAATTTCAGGACCTAACTTATCCTCTGCCCCCTCAGCATTATCCAAGTCCCCACCGAGATAAATCTTTTTACCCGCTACAGTAACCACTGCCACAATCGAATTGGAATTATCATCATAAACTCTCTTGAGTTTGCCATCACTGTCATATTCGTTTTTATAGTTATAAAGCTGAATATCCATGTCACCTAGAGTGAAGTGACTTTCCTTCTCAGTAATGTCTTGCACAAGAGTTACGCCACGCTCTAGAGCTGTCTTGACAGCATTGTCATAATTAAAAAGATTGTCCCACAATCGCCATTTTGATGTGATGCGCTCATCTGAGTATCTCTTTAGATAAAATCTGTCTACAGGATAACGTTTAAGAACTTCATCCGCAGATCCAATATGGTCACTATGGACATGGGTTCCTAGAATAAAATCTAACTTTTGTATCCCAAGGTGTTTCATGTGACGAAAGAGACGATCTTCTAATACATAATCGTTCTGTCTACTAATTCCTACACGACTGGGATAGCGAGGGTTTTCCCCATTTGGAAAATCATAGTCTTCACCCATATCAATCAGGGCATAGTGACCATTACTTTCTAGAATAATGGCATCACTTCCTGATACTCCTTTGGTATTGATAAAATGGATTCGACTGCTTGAAGTATCTGCCTGAACTGTGGGTATCAAGAGTCCAGAGACGAGCAACAAGACTAGGGAAATAAATACAAGGGTTTCTTTTATCTGTTTCTTTTTCATATAAACCACTTCTTTCTTTGATAGCGGAAGCTAGGATGGAAGATTCATCCTGGTAGCAACTTTTCTAGCTTCTTTCCGTCAATATAAGACAAAAAGAGGGAAGGAGAAGCCTGATTGTCACACTAGAATAGGGACTAGAGTTAACAAGGAAGAACTTCACCATCCCCTCTTTTCTTGTATTTCCAAGTTTACTTTTTCAAAAGTACTTTAGCCAAATTAGCATCTCTTTGTTTGTAAATTGGATTTTCTTTCCAGTTGTAGTGGGTATTAGGGATTTCAAAATCCTCCCCATACAAGTGACTAATGTATTCTCTTGTATTTTCTGGAACTTTTACTAGAATCTCTTTAAAACTGCATTCACTTAGTGATGTAAAGGGCAATTCATAGTGGTAGACTTCATATCTTGTAGGATTTCCCAAGGCATTTGTCATGTAGAAAATAGTATCTGAGGAGATGGTATTCTCCTTTTTATCATAGACAATAAAATCCACATTGAGTCCCTTGTAACTATAGGACAATTCTACAAGCTTATCATTGTAATAGAACTCTTTGGTTCTAACAAAGCCTTTCTCCAAAAGAACTTTCTCATCCTTTAAAAAGGCTTCATAGTCTGGGATAATAATCCCAAAGTCCATATCTAAATCATGCGGAATCAAATCATTTTCTCTGTAGAAACCAAGTAAAGTTCCAAAATCTAACCAGATATCATAGGATTTCAGATTCGATTGATAGATGGCCTTTAGAATATCTTCAAAGTTTTCTTTGAGCAAATTGCTTCTCTTTGAATCCAAGTCGATATTGGCTTTTTTATTTAAACTTTTGATAATAGGTAGGTTTTTAACCAGGTCTTTCTTATCTCCTAAGAGGCTGGCTAAACTTCTTTTTAACCATTGTAACACCTTCTATCCCTCCTTTATATAAGCGAGGAAGTCATCATGCTTCACTCGTTTTTCTAGAGGCGGAATTTCCATAAAGTCATCCCCATAGATGGCAGAAAGGATTTGCTGATAGGCCACAGGAATTTTGTAAACTCTATCTTCAAATGGACTGTCAATCGTTGTATCCAAGAAGGACTTGTCAAACTTCGTAGAAACTCTTTTGTTCTCCATGAGGTAGTCAATGAAGTCTCCATCTTTTTCTTGAATAGGTAGGGTGTTCATCTTTTTATTCCAAGTTTTGACACGAGTCAGACGAAATACAAGGACAAGTAGATATCTGATGATATTCTTGAGTTTTGCATTCTTATTATGGATGCCATAAAGGGTATAGACTGATAAACGACGGTAAGTATCGAGTTTTACCATGTCTTTGTTAACATCAGCATAATAGTCAAATGGGAAAACATCCACACAAATTCCTAAATCAATATCATTTTCGATATAGTTGTTATCGTAGACTGTTCGCGCGTCATAGACTCGGTAAAATGGGTAAGGGTACCGAGCGTCATTTTCCCAAGAAACCACTTTGTAGACTGGGTCATTGTCTTGCAAAATAGCTTGATACAATTTGTCGTATTGATCGCGTTTCAAAGAGATATCAATATCGTCATCCCAAGGAATGTAGCCCTTGTGTCTTACTGCTCCCAGCAAGGTTCCGTATGCCAGTGAATAGTTGATGTTCTTTTTTTGACAGAGATTGTGGATATAATCCATGACACCTAGTTCAACTTCTTTGATCTCTGCTTCGTCAAGCTTTCTGTAGCCATCTCTTTTTTTATAGAGAACAGAGAAATAGTAACCTGAAATCACAAACAAGATACAACCCTGTAGTGAAATTCCATAGAAGGTTGAACTCAAGAACAAGTTAGAAATGAGAATAACAACAGTCATCAACAGAATGGTGATCAATTCATGATTGTGGCGACCTTCTTGAAGGTCTTTTTTATATTTCTTAAGACTTGAAATGATGAAGGAAAGCATAAAGATAGCCATAGGGATAAAACCTGTGATACCATCATAGAATAACAACTCAAGGTAGCCGTTGTGAGTAAGATAATGTTGTTTGATGATATAGGCTGAAGCATCATATTCTTTACCTAACTCATACCAATTTCCACCTGAATATCCAAACAGAGGACGTCTAGGGATAAAGGAAGCTGTTGACTGCCAAATGGCAAAACGGTTATTTGAGATATTCTCTTCACTTGTGTCAGTTCTCTCAAGAGAAAGATTGTTGTCTCCATTTTGTCCATTTTCTTGGTTCTTTTGGATTTGAGTTGAGTGAGCTTTCAAGTATATATCGCTACTATATTTGATACCATTATAACAGACAAATACCAGGCCTACAGTTACTAGAACAGTAAGAAGTGACTTGATTTTTTTAGTCCAGTTAGCCGTCATCAAAGCGTATAACAGAGCAACGATAACCAAACAGATATAGGTTGTTCTGGAACCAGACAGTACAATATAAGCAAAATTTAGCAGAATTGATGAGATAGCCAGAGTTTTAAGGACGGTATTGTAGAGTGACAAGCGCATCCACAAATAAATAATCACCATCAAGGAAATAATAGAGAGATAGTTGGGACTGGCTAGGATCCCAAATAGACGAGATTCTACAAATCCTTGACGGATCAATAAGCCCTTGTAATCAAATACGCGGTAGCCCTGCAACATGAAGAATTGCCAAATTGATACAAGCACACCTATAGTATTTGCAACAGTGATAACTGAGAAGAAGACATCAAAGAGGGCACGTGCTTTTTTCACAGTGAAAGACTGAAAGACAGGATAGAGTGCAAAGAAATAGATGAAAAAGACGACTAAGTTCTTTATGTTTGTTGAAAATCCATACTTGACAACTAAGACCGCGGTCAGGATATTCATTATAAAAAAGAGAATCAAATACTCAATTTTTCTGACAGTCAGATAGGCTTTTTTGATAAAGAAATTATAAAGTCCCAACAAAACGCCCATGAGGGTCATGCCAAGAGTGACAAATTTATTGGCCGAAATCGACTGAAGTGGGACAATCAAGCCTGCCATACAGTAAAAAGATATAACTGATAAAAACAGCAGATTGATTTTAAAATAGTTTTTTTCAATAAATGAAATCATTGTTTCTCCTAACTCTTAGTTTGTGCAAGCAAGATTTTCGTATACAATTTTCGACTCAGGCACAAAGCTAAAAAGCTCACTTTTCTTGCTCTTGTAAAACGGCTATCTAAAAGAATGTTCTTTGTATTTTTCTTTAGATAGGCAATCAAACGGTCTTCTAAGACCCTATCCTTGAAATCTGCATCAACCAAGAGCCTATCCAATACATAGAAGTAAGCCCAATTCAAACGCATGGTTGCAACATCTGCTAGTTCAGGATAATTCTCTCTTATAATATTCGCGTTTTGCTCATAAGCCTCAATAACGTTTAAAAATTTCAAGGAGAATTTTTGAGTCGTGATACTATTTTCACGGTGAACATAGTAGTATTTTTTTTCATTTGTTGCAACAACCTTGCGACAGTGATGAATCAAGGCAATCATAATAAAGGCATCTTCTGCTATTTTGCCAATTTCAAATCGTAGGTGTTCAAAGAGTTCTTTTTTATAAAGTTTGTTGACAGCTGTGACCGAGAGAATCTTAGCTTCCATGACCATTTTAATGGCTTCTTGGGGACTTAATTCCCAGGTCTGAATCACTGCAACTTGCTTTTCTGGAATTTGCTGATAGACATCATAATGTCCACACATAGAAAGATCAGCATTGGATTCTAGCATTTGACGGTAAAGGGTCTCATACATATCTTCGTCAATGTAGTCATCACTATCGATAAAACCGATCAAATCAGAACTTGCCTCTTCAATCCCTCTATTTCGAGCATCAGACAAGCCCCCATTTTCCTTGTGAATGACACGAATCCGTTGATCTCTTTGAGCTAATTGATCACACAGTTCTCCACTAGAATCCGTTGAGCCATCATTGACAAGAAGAATTTCCAAGTTGCTATAGGTCTGTTTTAAAATGGATTCGACACACTTCTCCAGATAAGCTTCTACATTGTAGACTGGAACGATAACGCTTATTTTTTCTCCCATCATGCTCCGTATTCTCCCTTGTACTCTCTGTAACTCTTGTTCATGTCTGCTATAATGGCATCATGATGCGGTACTTGCTTGTCTGCTGGTGGTGGCGTCATATAATCCCCAAAAGCCGTGCTGAGATAGGCATCATAGCCGACGGGGATGGGCATCTCAGTTCCTTCAAATGGCAAGAAGAGATTATCTTCAAAAGATGCGATTGGATATTTGTTTCTCATGTAGCCAGGCCCTGAGCATAATTCTGTAATGCCATCGCTCTCAGCTAGACTGTACTTGGTCATTTCTTTCTCAGCTTTTTTCCAAATGCGATAACGTAGAGATTTTGGCGTCAAACCGAGTAAAATGCGACTTCCCCATTTCATGACTGCACCATGCTTTTCTGGGATAGTTTGGGCACAGAAAAGGGAATAAATCAAGGCCCAGCGGACTTGTTTCTTTCGCTCAGCTGGATTTTTAGGATAATAATCTAAAGGCAGAACATCCAAAGCTAAACCGTGTGGCAAATCCAAATCCTTCTGATAAGGCTTGATACAAGTGGTTTCCTTATCACGAATAGTGATAAAAAGGTTACGGTCTACAAAATCTTTGTTACTCTTTGATAAGAAATAACGCTCGTCTGCATAACGTGGCCACAGCTCTGCTAATTCTTCATAGTCCTTACGTGGCATGAAAAAGTCTAGATCATCATCCCAAGGAATGAAACCTTTGTTACGTAGGGCACCAATGGCTCCTCCACCACAGAGATAGCACAACAAATCATGTTCTTTACAAAATGCGACGAAATATTCAGCCATTTCCAGACTACGAGCCTGAATCGCTTTCAAATCACTCATGTCTCTCCTCTTCTTTTCAAAAACGAGTTATATCGTTTTATTATACCATAAAAAAGCCTTAAAAATCCATCAGAGAGTAAGAAAAATCAAAGCCTAAACCACTTTTTCACTAGTGATTCAAACTTTTGATTTTTTTATAGTATTCTATCTCATTTCAAAGGGGGAAATTTTTTATCTACACGATCGTATCATAATCTTTTTCTTTCGTCTTCAAAGTCTCAACAACCTTTGTTGAATAAGGACCCTTCATCGTTGTATCGATTTGACTAGAAATCATCCCCAGTGCTGTCTTTGTTGCTTGCGCTTCTGCTTTGATTTTAATATCCCCATCAGACATCAAATTATTACTCTCATTCAATTTAACTGGTGCATAGATTTGGCTGATTAGTAAACGTTCTAGTCCCTTCTCAATCTCAGTCATATTATTATTCACTCCCGAGAAGAAGTCATTAATCATTCCATCAAACATAGATTATCCCTTCCTTTTTTCTTGATCGAGTTTCATCTTTCGACGATGTAATGTATCTATATCATCTTCCAATTTTCGTCGTTCTTGTCTATACTCAATCTCTTCATTTTCAATCCTTTGTTCCAAGGTACGTTGATTTCTTGTAAATCCCATGGATACTGTCTGACTAAAGTGCGAAGATATTCTATTTAGCCGTTCTCTTTCTTCAGTAGTATCCACGTGCACTTGTCCTAGAGTATGCTGGATCATCTGGTATTTTCTTTCCATCATATGCAACAATTGGTCACGTTTTTGCTGAAGGTCTTCAAATTGTTTTTCTCTTTGTTTGCGAATAGAACGATTGCGTTCATCTAATGAATCTAGATTGTATTGCTTTGTTCTTAATTCGTGCCAGATTACTTGATTTTCATCCATTCTTTAAAATTCCCTGCTAACTCTTTATCGTTATCCAATGTCTTTTGGACACCATCTGCTATTTGCTTTTCTAAACTTTGAAAATCTTCGGCTAATTTTTCTGCTTTTTTGATTTTTGGATAGAAATAATGATCAAGATCATCTACGATTGTCGTACGAGATACTCCTCCATCAGAATAGGCTGTCGCCACCTCTGTAGGTGACAAAATAAAACCAAAAGGGACTTGATAGGTACTCGCTACTATTTTCTCTGCTTTTTGATGAGCTTTGCGAACTATGGAGCGAATCTCTTCCTGACCAGCATTTGCGACTTCATGCAATCCCGATGAAATCATTAAGGCATGTTCGGAGTCTAGAAAGAGCTCCTCACCACTCGTATAACCACCTGAAGCCAATGCCTCTTTAGCCTTTGCGTAGTAATATAAGCCACTGGAAACCTTATCCAAAACAGATGAATAACGTTTTTCAAAAGATGAGGTATCTTTTTTGATTTTAAGACTACCATCTTCATTAAAAACATAACCACCCCACATGTGTTGTTCTACAGGATTCAGATTAAAGCTCGAGTCCACATGATACATGATACCTACTACACCGACACTATCCATTCTATTTTCAGGATAACCTAAAGGAACCATATCCTTATCATCAATGTAATTATGAATACGATACTTTATAGCATCCACACGTTGCCGTTGCTCTTTGGTTAAGACTGGATAGATATTCGGTCCTTGATAGATATAAGCTCCTGAGATACGTGAAATGTCCCTAACATTAGCTAGGGCGTATTGGGCATTCATAGAACCAAGAGAGTGACCATAAACTGAGATTTTAGCGTTTGGATATCCCAACATTATATCATCTAAGATAGAGGCAGCCGCCTTCAACTGAGAGGTAACTCCTTCTTCACCTTTCAAAATACTCTGAGCCATGGGTAGATCATTTGCAAGCCAATCCACTTCCCATCCTTCTTCAAATGGCGCTTTAGAACCTTCATAGAGAACAGACACTTCGGAATGGTCTGGACTCTCAACTACGTAAACCTTTATTCCTGTCTCGTTTTCTATTACCTGACGGACTGTACCGATTACATTAGGATTTTTATCAGTTCCAATATCAATTGGATCATCTTTCATATACTCCGTATACTCTCTAGCAGCAATTTTTTGTCTATCATGTTCCGTATATTTTTGTATCATTTTTCACCTTTTTTAACAATTCTGCAAGTTGAGCAGAATAACCGCCACCTGAATATTCAATTTTTCCGGTATTGCTATCTTTCTCTAGTCCATACATTACTCTTAGTTTTTTATCTGAATTTACATATACTTTAAAATCAATTCCACCCATGGATTATGCTTAATTGAGTCGATATCAATTTCATACGATTTTATTGTACCTTCTTTTGTTAAGACCTCACTATCTAGATATCTAAGTTTATTTTCAACAATACTTTTCACTTCATCACTTTTAACAATTCTAACCATCTCATCGTGTTCTACTTTTTTCATTACTTTATATCCTCCTATGCTTAACCCAGCGATAACTAATAAACTAGCTAAAATGATTCCTACAATTTTTAATGACTTCATGGCATCTCCTTTATGATATTTTACAAATATGTCATGTACTGATTTACTTATAGTATATCATAAGCATTATATTATTACCCTTATAGTTAAATTGCAGATTCCTTAGTTAGCACAAAAATTCCTTTTAATCAGCTAAAATCAGCTCGACATCAGTTTTTCGTTTGATGTAGATTCAAAAAATCTTCACTTTGTACCGTTTTCTTAACAAGTTTCTTAAAAGGGTTTCTTGTTAGATTATGATGAATTTGTTACTGAAAAGCATTATAAAACCTAAAAAGAGCATTTCTGTCATCGGAAATGCTCTTTTTAGGTTTGGACTAAGTTCTTTTGAGTGTTTTTATAAGAGTTTTCTATCTCATTCCCATTTGGGCGAGTTTAGTCTTGTATTTATTTTGATCGACAAGGAGAGCCTGCCTCCATAAACATCGTAGTCATCTACCCAGTCACCAAGTTCGGGAACAGTTAATCTTTCGATACCATTCTGAGCGCCTTCTAGGACAGATAATCCATTGGTCAACAAGAAGCTATATGGTAGATTTGTTGATGTCATGCCAAAGACTTTTCCAAGTGCCTCTGATCCCGTAAAGAGCTTGGTTGGATCTTTGATTTGCTCAAGAACAGCTGACATCACTTGTTGTTGACGTTTGGTACGGCCATAGTCTCCCTCATCATCATCACGGAAGCGAGCGTAGTTGAGCAAGGTGGATCCATTCATCTGCTGTTTTCCAACTTTGATGGTTTGGGTTGGCGATTCTGTCTCTGTTGCATGAAGGTCATCTCCAACTGTGGCTTCTGTCAAAGGTTGACCATTCAATGTTGAGAATTGGGCATCAATCGTTACTCCGTCAGGGAAGAGGGTATCAATAGCTGTTGCAAAGGCCTGGAAGTCGACCAGGGCATAGTACTTAATATCCAAATCAAAGTTGTCTTTTAGAACCTTGCGGACCATTTCAGCACCTTTTTGCCCTTCTTGTTCCCCAAGTTCATAGGCAACATTTAGTTTGTTATCCGTCTGTTTCTGGCCATTTACAATCTTACTGTACCCGTCGATATAAACTAAGTTGTCACGCATAAAGCTGACTAGTTTGATCTTCTTATCCGATCCACTGACATTCAGTACCATGATTGTGTCGGTACGGGTTTCTGCACTATTTTGACCGATACGGCCATCTGTCCCCATCACTAAAATATTCACACCATCTTTGGTATCCTGACCGTTAAAGACCTCTACTTGAGCTGCCTTGGCGTCAGCTGGCTTATTTGTTGGATTGGCTGCTGACTGGAACCCTCGAAGAAACATGAAAATCATCCCTGCAGCCACACAGGTAATCAACAGCAAGAACCAAGTCAGTATTCGTTTGAAGCCAATTCTTCTCTTTTTCTTTTTGACTTTAGGTTGAGGAGCTACCTTTTCACGTTTCTTAGACCGACTTCTACTGCCATAAGTCGGAAGATCAATATCTCTACCCCAAGTTTCTTCTTTTTCTTCTTGGTAGAAATGGTGAACTTCAGACTTGAGACCTGCCATCTTCTGTTGCAGATAATCAAACTCCCTCCGTTCACGGTCGTTGAGGTAATGGATATTTTTGAAGAGATAGTCATAACGTAACTGCTCATGATGACTTAAAGGATTTTCTTTGCTCATTGACTCTCCTTTTCTATATCAGTTATGGTAAAAATCGGGTAGGTTCCCAGTATCTTGTGCTGGATCCCAATGGCTTCTAGTTCTTGTCTTGCAAAATGAACCAGTTTTTTGTCACTATAGTCCACATCAATAATGAAAAAGTATTCTCCCAAGGCTGTTTTAAGGGGGCGACTTTCAATCTTGGTTAAGTCAATACCTCGCCAAGCGAAGGTTGAAAGAGCCTTGTAGAGGGCACCGGGAAGGTTGTCCGGTAAGGTTAAGGCCAAACTCATTTTTTCAGTTTGTGATTTCATATGGATAGTGGGAATCTCAGACCCTAAAACCCAAAAACGAGTGAAATTGGCTTCCATTTCTTGGATATCTTCTGCTATCAATTCCAAGCCATATTCTTCGGCAGAACTTCTTGGTGCAATGGCTGCATAAGGCTGGTCTGGATGTTCCGAGATAAAGCGGGCTGCATAGGCTGTGCTTGCCGTCACTTCAAGCTGGGCTTCTGGATAATGCTCATCGATAAACTTTTTCCCTTGGGCCAAAGCCTGAGGATGAGAAAAAATCTTTTCAATCTTAGTATGACCAGGAACTGCCATTAGTTGCTGATGAATGGGTTGTACTATTTCTGCAACAGCCTGAATGTCCGCCTGATGAAAAAGATAGTCCAAGCTTTCATGCACACTGCCTTCGATAGAGTTTTCAACTGGCACCACAGAATAATCCACCAAGCCTTGTTCATAGGCCTTGATAACATCTGTAATATTGGCAAAAGCTGCAATTCCTCATTAGGAAAAGCAGCCTGCACAACGTGGTGTGAAAATGATCCCTTGGGACCTAGATAGGCAATTTTCATCTCAGTTCCTCTATAATTTCCTCTGGGCTTAACTTGGTCACATCTAGAAGCCGACTGGCTACTTCCTCATACCATGTCTGTCTTTCTTGGAAAATTCTGGCTAGTTCTTCCTTGCTATTATTTAGAAAAAGCGGGCGCTGATTGTCCTTATCAGCTGCGATACGTTGGTAGAGGGTTTCAAAATCGGCTTTTAGATAAATATTATCAGGATTAATCTTTAGCAAGTCACGATTTCTCTGAGAAATGACAACTCCTCCGCCAGTTGACACAACGTGATCCGTTTTTAGTAAGTCAGCTAGCACTTCTGACTCTACTTGACGAAAGGCCTCTTCTCCCTTTTCAGCGAAAAAATCCGCAATGGACATGCCCAAACGTTCCTTGATCAAAGCATCCATATCGATGTAGTCTGGGTCCAATCCTCTAGCGATTGTAGATTTGCCCGCCCCCATAAATCCGAGTAATACCTTAGCCATGAATCAAGGTCTCCAAATCATCAAAGAAGCTAGGATAGCTGGTATTGATGGCTTCAGCACGGTCAAGTTCCACTTCTCCATCAGCAACCAAGAGAGCTGCAATAGCTGTCATCATTCCAATTCGATGGTCACCAAAGGTATTGACTCTAGCACCATGAAGGGATGATTTCCCTTTGATAATCATTCCATCTGCTGTAGGTGTTATTTCCGCGCCCATGCTATTCAAGGCGTCAGCCACAACTTGAATGCGGTCTGTTTCTTTGACTTTAAGTTCCTCTGCATCCTTGATAACCGTCACTCCTTCTGCTTGGGTAGCAAGCAGGGCGATAATTGGTAATTCATCAATCAAACGTGGAATCAAGGCTCCACTAATTTCTGTCCCTTTCAGATTTGAAGTTTCAACCGTCAGAGTTGCGGATTTAGCGACTGGATCGATTTCAGTTATTTCTAGTTTTCCACCCATGGCGCGAATGACATCAAGAATCCCTGTGCGCGTTTCATTGATGCCCACATTCTGCAGCACTACACGAGAATCTGGCACAATCAAACCTGCAACTAACCAAAAGGCTGCACTGGAAATATCTCCTGGAACGATAACCTTTTGTCCAGACAATTTTTGCGGTCCTTGGACTGTGATTTTCTTTCCATCCACACTTAAATGGCCACCAAATTGCTGTAGCATATCTTCGGTGTGGTTACGAGTACACTCTTTCTCGAGAATAACTGACTCCCCTTGAGCCTGCAAGGCTGCAAACATCAAGGCTGACTTGACTTGGGCAGAGGCGATTGGCAACTCATAGTGAATTGGTGTTAGGTTTTTAGTGCCTTTCAAGTGCAGAGGAGGCAGGTCTCGCTCGGTTTGCCCTGAAATGCTGACTCCCATTTTTTTCAAGGGAAGGGTCACACGGTCCATAGGACGTTTGGATAGACTGTCGTCTCCAAACATCTCTACTTCGAAGTCTGCACCAGCAAGGACACCTGAAATCAGACGAATCGAGGTTCCAGAATTCCCCATATCCAAGGCGTTTTGCGGAGCTTTTAAGCCATCCATGCCCACACCTTGAATGGTAATCACACCGTCTGTATCCTCAATTTCAACACCAAGGTCACGAAAAACCTGCATGGTTGAAAGTACATCCTCACCACGCAGAATATCATAAACCTTAGTCTCGCCCTCAGCCAAACTTCCAAAAATAATCGAACGGTGGCTGATAGACTTGTCACCTGGAACCCGGATACTGCCATGTAAGTGGCGAATGTTTGTTTTTAGTTTCATAGTTGACCTCATACTTGCAATACTTTTCTTATTTTATCACAAAAAAGCCAGAAATTCCTGAAATTTCTGGCTTTTATACAGATAAAATACTATTTCAATAATTCTGAAACAGGTTCAAAGACAATTTTTTCAATGTCTGAAAGGTAAATAGACAATTGTTGCTGTTTAGCAAAGAAATCTGACAAAAGAGCGTTTTCTTGGATTTGCTTGCTGAAAGACTCCATCTTTTCTTGGAAAGAAGCATCTGGCATTTGTCCAGTTTGAGCCATGACTTGGATTTCTTGCTGGAAGGCAAGGTAATCTGCAAAAATCTTGCTGGCTTCCGTATCAGCTTGGATGGCATCTTTGGCTGCTTTAACAGTCTTGTATTCTGGTAATTCGCGTAACCCGCGGCTAAGTTCATTTGCACTATCGTAAATGTTTGACATGATTTTCTCCTTATTTGATGACGACTGTGTAGTCCGTATTTTCTGAAATGAAGCGCTCAGCTCGTTCTAAATCTTGAGCATTTTTAAATGAAATTTGTAGAATCCCGTGAACATCTTCACGGTTTTCTTCGTTGATGTGAATGTTGACCAAGGAAGTTCCTCTTAGCAATTCCAAAATTCGCAAGATAACATCTTCTTCATCGGGAACATCGACATAGAGGTCATAAGAACTATCCACACCACCACGCTTATGGATTTCCATGGCCTGACGTTGCTCACGCGCTTGGTTGAAAAAGTTCCAGATTTGTTCTTCATCTCCCTTGCTGATGGACTGACCAATCGCTTCCAAACGTTCCTTGAAATCCGCAATTCGATCTAGGATGGTCTCGCGATTGGACAAGAGAATAGAAGTCCACATACCTGGCTCGCTTTCCGCAATCCGAGTCATATCTCGAAAACCACCCGCCGCAAAGCGCCTTGCCATCTCATGTTCTTGAGCATAAACTGCCGTCTGCTCCATAAGGCTGGAAGCCAGAATATGAGGAAAATGGCTAATCTGAGAAGTCACCCGATCATGCTCCTTGGCATCAATCTCAATAAAACGAGCATGAAGGCCTGAAAACAGATCCTTCATTTCCTCAAGCGTGCCAGGACTTGTCAGACTCGAAGGTGTGAATATATAATAGGCATTTTCAAAGAGATTAACATCCGCAGAAGCTGCCCCTGTCTTGTGGCTACCAGCCATGGGATGAGCCCCGATAAAGCGAACAGGCTTGCCAGCTAAATACTGCTCCGTTGCTTCCACAATGGCTGACTTGGTTGAGCCGGCATCCGAGATAATGACACCTTCTTTCAAGTCTAAATCTGCCAGCTCCTTAATAAAAGCAATGGTCTGTTTGATTGGCAAGGTCAGGATGATGACATCTGCTAGGGGAGCGAAACTGGCAAAATCATCCGTCGCACGGTCAATCATCCCCCGCTCCAAGGCAATGCCTCTCGAAGCCTGACTGCGATTATAACCTAGAATTTCATAATCAGGATGATCACGCTTGATACCGAGCGCCATCGAAGCACCAATCAAACCTAGACCTGCGATATAGATGGTTTTTGCCATAAGGACTCCTTAATAGTTCTTTGTATAGTCTCGGTGCTTGGCAACTGCCTCTTTTAATTCTTCAAGATTATCTGATGAGAATTTTTCAAGAATTTCCTGCGCCAAAACGGTGGCAACAACGGCTTCCATGACCACACCTGCAGCTGGAAGGGCGGTCGGATCACTTCTCTCCACGGTTGCCTTGTAAGGTTCGTGGGTTTCGATATCCACACTCATAAGTGGTTTGTAAAGAGTGGGAATGGGTTTCATAACTCCACGAACAACAATTGGTTGCCCATTGGTCATACCACCTTCAAAACCACCTAGATTATTGGTACGACGAGTATAGCCGTCTTCTTTAGACCAGAGAATTTCATCCATAACTTGGCTGCCTTTGCGGTAACCAGCTTCAAATCCAAGACCAAATTCCACCCCTTTAAAGGCATTGATAGAAACAACTGCTTGGGCCAATCGCGCATCCAATTTTCTGTCCCATTGGACATAGGAGCCAAGGCCAACTGGAACGCCTCCGACGACTGTCTCTACAACCCCACCGATGGTATCACCGTCACGTTTGATTTGGTCAATATAGTCCTTGATTTCCTGTTCCCGCTCTTGGTTGACAATAGAAACTTCAGACTGGGCAGCTCGTTCCTTAATCTCAGCCACTGTCAGATTTTCAGGTACATCGATTTCCTTGCCACCAAAGACCACGACATGGTTGGCAATCTCCATATCTAGCTCAGCTAAGAGACGTTTGGCTACTGCCCCAACGGCTACTCGCATGGTTGTTTCACGAGCTGATGAACGTTCCAAAGAATTTCGCAAATCATCAAAACGGTACTTGATCCCCCCTACCAAATCGGCATGTCCTGGGCGAGGATGAGTGATTTTCCGCTTGCTTTTAAGGTGGTCTTCAATGTCCTCAGCAGACATGATATCTAGCCATTTCTGATGGTCCTTATTAATGACATCCATGGTAATCGGAGCCCCTGTTGTTTTCCCGTGGCGAACGCCCGATGTAAAGACAACCTGATCACTCTCAATTTTCATACGGCCACCACGACCGTAGCCACCCTGACGACGTTTCAGATCCTCGTTGATGTCCTCTACTGTTAAAGGAAGGCCCGCTGGAATTCCCTCGATAATTGTCGTCAGACGGGGGCCGTGTGATTCTCCTGCAGTTAAATATCTCATACGTTCTCCTTATTTTACCAAGTAGTCTTTCATCTCTTCCAGAGAAACTGGGTGAATGCTCGCTGAACCAAGCTCTGGTACCAAGACCAATTTCAAGGTGTTGCCACGCGCTTTCTTGTCATGAGTAAGAGCCTGATAAAGCTTGTCAACATCCCAGTTTTCATAGTCAACAGGCAAGCCAAATTTCTGGCACATCTCTCTAATGGACTGGGTTATTCCTTCTGGCATGAGGCCTTTTCCCTCAGCAACCTTGGAAATCTGAACCATGCCCATAGCCACAGCCTCACCATGCATGACCTTGCCGTAACCAGCTGTTGCTTCAAGGGCGTGGCCAATAGTGTGTCCAAAGTTGAGGTAAAGCCGAACACCGTTATCCAACTCATCCTCGACCACCATCTTGCGCTTCACCTGACAAGAATGTTCAATCAAAGTCTCCGCATGTTCCAGTATACTCTCAACAGAACCATCCAGGTCCGTTAAGAGAGCCCACAGTTCTGGATCCTCAATCAAGCCGTACTTGATAACCTCACCCATTCCTTCAATCAACTCTCTTTTTCCAAGCGTTTCAAGGACAAGCGGATCAATCAGAACCCCATCTGGTTGAGCAAAGGTACCCACCATATTTTTAGCAAAAGGAGTATTGACACCTGTCTTTCCACCGATAGAAGAATCAACCTGGGCAGTCAAACTAGTCGGAATCTGAACAAAGTGAATGCCCCGCATATAGGTAGAGGCTACAAAACCAGCCAGATCCCCAACAACACCTCCACCAAGAGCCACAATCCCATCGCTACGAGTTAAACCTTGCTTGACTAGAAATTCATAGACCTTCTGAACAGTGGTTAAATTTTTTCGTTCTTCGCCTTCTAAAAAGTCAAAAACGGCTACCTGAAAACCAGCATCTTCTAGGCTGAGTTTGACCCTCTCTGCATAGAGAGAGGCTACATGGTTATCAGTCACGATAACCACTTTTTGCGGTTGCCAGAGTTCTCGCAACCATTGACCAGCCTGAGCCAGACAACCTTTTTCAATCTGAATATCATAAGGATGATGCGGAATATCGATTCTGATTTTCATAGTAGGGTCTCCTTTTCACTATTTATATTTTTCTGTTAAGGACTGCCAAATCTCGTCTGTCGGCATTTCTTTACCTGTCCACAGTTGAAAAGCTTCAGCAGCTTGATAGAGCAACATTCCCAGACCATTAACAGCTGGATTGCCCTGCTTCTAGCCCATTTCAAAAATGGCGTCTCAAAGGGTTGGTAAATGATATCTGCCACCAAGAGAGTTTCTGGTAAGACTATGCTTTCAGGAACTGGGGATGATTTGCCATCCATGCCCACACTGGTAGCATTGACTAATAAGTCCGACTCAGCAATCCTTGCTTGCAATTCAGAAAGATCTTCTAAAGCATACAAGTCCACTTTAAAACCTGTTTGCTCCTGCAACTTGTCTAGGTAAGGTCTTGTTTTTTCCATGGAAACTGAACGCACAAAGACTGAAATCTGACTGGCCCCGTCCAAAATGGCTTGGGCCAAGATTGATTTGGCCGCACCACCTGCTCCCAGAATGGTCATTTTCTTATCTGAGATTGTAAAAGAAGGCAAGCTCTTAAAAAATCCCTTGCCATCTGTATTATATCCAATTAACGTTCCGTCTTGATTAACAACTGTGTTGACCGCCCCAATCAAACGAGCCTCATCACTCAACTCATCCAGATAAGGAATCACTTGCTCCTTGTAAGGCATAGACAGGTTGATGCCAAACATCTGGTAACGGCGAATATTGGCGACTGTTTCTGCCAAGTCACCCGCTTCAATCTCCCAAGCTACATAGACACCATTGGTAGCTGTCGCCTCAAAGGCCCTATTGTGGATAAAGGGTGAAATAGAGTGTTTAATAGGATTGGCAACAACTGCAGCTAAACGTGTATAGCCATCAAGCTTCATCCAAAATCTCCCTGATTTTCTTCATGTTTGATAGCGAAATCTGACCTGGGGCACTCGCTTCATCCAGACTAGCAAATGACCAACTTGAACCCGTCACATCTGAAGTAATGCGTGATACCTTGCCCATTTTCCCCATGGAAATGGTCACGTACTCTTGCTCAGGATTGAGTGTCTTAAATCCTCGTGTGTAGTTCATCAGATCTAAAACATCCTGCTCCGTATGGGCCATAACTGATACCTTGACCACTTTCGGAGAGAGACTGGTTAACTCAGACAAAATCTCCATCATATTTTCAGGTGTCTCCTGGAAATTATGATAGCTCAATACGAGATTTGGAAAATCCAACATTTCATCAAAAACGTCCTTGTAGCTGAAATACTCAAAATCTACATAATCCGGCTGATAGAGCTGAGTAACTTCCTTGATGATTTGAACATACTCTTCTGAGGAAAGTTCGATTTCTCCTCCTCAGCGCGGGTCCGAAGGGTAAAGACAAGTTCGCGTCCTGCAAATTTTTCAAAGATAGCGGGTGCTACCTGTAAAATAGCGTCCTTTGTAAGAAAGTCCGCACGCCACTCAATGATATCGGCATCTTCATACCTAGTGGCATCCAGTTCTTGCGCTTCTTCCAAACTTCTTGGCATTACTGAAACGATTAATTTCATCTACTAACCTTCATACTAATCACCTTGAGGTAATTACTGCTTTCATCTTTTTTATTATAGGCAAAGTCTGCTGGAAGATCATATTGGTTTAAAATTTGATATTTTCTTCCTGCAAAACCTTTATCAATTTGTTCTGTAAATTTCTGGCGGGAAACATTGGCAGCATTGGTACTGGCAATGATAATGCCTCCCGGATTTAAAATCTCTAGACTTTGGGAAATCAACTTGTGATAATCCTTAGCTACAGAGAATGTTTGTTTTTTATTGCGGGCAAAGCTCGGCGGATCAAGGACAATCACATCATAAGTCAAGCCTTTTCGCTTGGCATACTTGAAGTACTCAAAAACGTCCATGACGATAAAACGATGATTGTCCGTGCTGAGTCCATTTGCCTGAAAATGAGCCTCTGACAACTCTCTCGACCGTTTTGCCAAGTCGACAGAAGTCGTCTCACTAGCACCTCCCATAGCTGCAGCAACTGAAAAGGCAGCCGTATAGGAAAACATATTGAGCAAAGATTTGCCCATAGCTAGGCCGTCAACCAGACTCCCACGAACCTCATGCTGGTCTAGGAAAATCCCAGTCATCAATCCATCATTCATAAAGACCTGATAGAGCACACCATTCTCAAGAACAGTAAAATCATCTGGCGCTTCCTCACCATAAACATAGGCAGACTCATAGTCTAGACCTTTAAAACGAATCTTTTCATAAGCCCCCAAGACCTCAGGAAAAACTTCCTTAAAAGCCTTTACTATCAGCTCACGAATCTGGTAAACAAAGGAGTTGTACCAAGAAAAGACAGCATAATCTCCATAGAGATCAACAGTCAGACCACCAAAACCATCCCCCTCTTGGTTGAAAAGGCGAAAGGCAGTAGTTAAGTCATCTTGATAATAAGACTTCCTAGCTTCCTTAGCTTTACGAAACAGAGCTTCAAAGAAGTCTTGGTTAAAACCAACCTTTTCCTTGCTGATGAACCAACCGATTCCCTTGTTCTGCTGGGAAAGATAGGCGCTCCCTAAAAACTTTCCGTCTTGACTAAGAACTTCTACTGCCTGATCCGTCAGTTCAATATCTGTTAAATCACTTGCCTCCAAAAGAACTAGACCCTTAGCTAGCTTTTTTTCAACACGTCTGCTGACCCTAATTCTATTCATAGCTACTATTATAGCAAATTTTGTGACAATTCTCAAAAAAGAAACCGTTTAACCATATGTACTTTAGTTTACTGAGTGTCATTTTTGTTCAAATAAGTTTATGCCATTTACTTTTTCGCCAAGATATCCTCTCCCTTGTAGTGGAAGGGGAGTTTTCACGCGCTAAAAATAGACAAATTCAGAAATGAGTATAGAATCTTGCGCAAACGTTTGGCTAGTTCTAAACTTTATGGTAGAATAAAACACAACATTGATAAGCAAGAGGAAAAACAATGCAAAATCAGACACTTATGCAATACTTTGAATGGTATCTGCCTCATGACGGCCAGCACTGGGCTAGACTAACAAATGACGCAGAGCACCTAGCAAACCTTGGTATCAGCCATGTCTGGATGCCACCTGCCTTCAAGGCAACCAATGAAAAAGATGTAGGCTATGGTGTTTACGATCTTTTTGACCTAGGCGAATTTCACCAAAAAGGGACTGTCCGTACCAAGTATGGGTTTAAAGAAGACTATCTTCAGGCCATTCAAGCCCTAAAGGCACAGGGAATTCAACCTATGGCTGATGTGGTGCTCAATCACAAGGCTGCTGCCGATCATATGGAAGCCTTTCAGGTTATTGAAGTGGATCCTGAGGATCGTACTGTTCAACTAAGCGAGCCCTTTACTATCAACGGCTGGACTCACTTTACTTTCGATGGCCGCCAAGATATCTACAATGACTTCCACTGGCACTGGTACCACTTCACAGGTACAGACTATGATGCCAAGCGCCGTAAGTCTGGCATTTACCTGATCCAGGGGGACAACAAGGGCTGGGCAAATGAGGAATTGGTCGATAACGAAAACGGTAACTACGACTACCTCATGTATGCTGACCTAGACTTTAAGCATCCTGAAGTCATCCAAAACATCTATGACTGGGCTGACTGGTTCATGGAAACGACTGGTGTGGCTGGTTTCCGTTTGGATGCCGTTAAGCACATCGACTCCTTCTTTATGGGCAATTTCATCCGTGATATGAAGGAAAAATACGGTCAAGATTTCTATGTTTTTGGGGAATTTTGGAATCCAGACAAGGAAGCCAATCTAGACTATCTTGAGAAAACAGAAGAACGTTTTGACCTTGTCGATGTTCGACTCCACCAAAACCTCTTTGAAGCTAGTCAGGCTGGAGCAAGCTACGACCTTCGTACTATCTTTACTGATAGCTTGGTTGAACTCAAGTCTGACAAGGCTGTCACTTTCGTTGACAACCATGATACTCAACGAGGACAGGCCCTTGAGTCTACTGTTGAAGAATGGTTTAAGCCAGCAGCCTATGCCCTTATTCTATTACGCCAAGATGGACTTCCATGTGTCTTTTACGGAGATTATTACGGTATTTCAGGGCAATTTGCTCAACAAGATTTCAGAGAAGTTCTTGATCGTCTCCTAGCCATTCGAAAAGACTTGGCCTATGGAGAGCAAACAGACTACTTTGACGATGCCAACTGTATTGGATGGGTCCGTTCAGGCGCTGAACATCAATCCCCAATCGCAGTCTTGATTTCAAATGATCAAGAAAACAGCAAGGCTATGTTTGTCGGGCAAGAATGGGCTGACCAAACCTTTGTTGATCTCCTTGAAAATCACCCAGCACAAGTTACAATCAATGCTGAAGGTTATGGAGAATTTCCAGTAGCAGCGGGTTCAGTCAGTGTCTGGGCAGTTAATACGATCTAAAAAACTAAGCCAAGTCCACTAGGGTTTGGCTTTTTGTGTATGCAAAAAGATCTATCCAAATGGATAGATCCTAAATGTTTTCTTACAATTTACCTGCTACTGCATCCAGCAATTCTTGGATTTTCGCTTGGTTGCTTCCTCCTGCCATGGCCATGTCTGGTTTACCACCACCACGTCCATCGACGATTGGAGCCAATTCTTTAACCAAGTTACCTGCGTGGATATCTTTTGTCTTGCTAGCTACAAGAACATTGACTTTGTCACCGATAGCGGCAACTAGGACAAGCACATCAGAGTAGTCTTTTTGTTTCCAGTTATCCGCAAAGGTACGAAGGGCACCGGCATCTGATACAGAAACTTGACTAGCAATGTAACGGTGTCCGTTGACTTCCTTCACATCCTTGAAGACATCACCTGCAGCTGCGGCTGCGGCTTTTTCCTTCAACTCTGCATTTTCTTTTTGCAATTGGCGGAGTTGCTCTTGAAGTCCTTCGACTTTGTGAGGTACTTCCTTGAGTTGAGGTGCTTTCAAGGTTGCTGCTACTGCTTTCAGAGCATCTTCTTGTTCGCGATAAGCTTCAAAGGCTTCCTTACCAGTTACTGCCAAGATACGGCGAGTTCCTGATCCGATTCCTTCTTCTTTGACAATCTTGAAGAGGCCAATCTCAGAAGTGTTGCCAACGTGGGTACCACCACAAAGCTCAATAGAGTAGTCACCGATGGTCACAACGCGGACTTCTTTACCATATTTCTCACCAAAGAGGGCCATAGCTCCCATTTCTTTAGCCGTGTCAATATCTGTCTCAACAGTTTCCACTGCGATGGCTTCCCAGATTTTCTCATTGACTTGCTGTTCAATGGCGCGCAACTCTTCAGGAGTCACAGCTTGGAAGTGAGTAAAGTCAAAGCGAAGAAATTCTACTTCGTTCAGAGATCCTGCTTGTGTCGCATGGTGGCCAAGGATATTGTGAAGGGCCGCATGGAGCAAGTGAGTCGCAGTGTGGTTTTTCATAACACGATGACGACGGTTGGTATCGATAGCCAAGGTGTATTCTTGGTTCAAAGCAAGTGGTGCAAGAACTTCAACAGTATGAAGAGCTTGTCCGTTTGGTGCTTTTTGCACATCCGTCACATTCGCTACGACATTTCCTTTAGCATCCAAGATTTGACCGTGGTCAGCTACCTGTCCACCCATTTCGGCGTAGAATGGAGTTTCTGCAAAAATGAGAGAGGCAGTTCCTTCTGAAACAGCTTCTACTTCAGCATTGTTCGCTACGATAGCCACCAACTTAGAAGGCAATTGGCTGGCATTATAGTTGAAGACACTTTCCACTGTAATGTTTTGAAGGGTTTCATTTTGCATTCCCATTGAGCCGCCTTTGACAGCTGACGCACGCGCACGTTCTTGCTGTTCTTTCATGGCTGCTTCAAAACCTTCACGGTCTACAGTCATCCCTGCTTCTTCAGCGATTTCTTCTGTCAATTCAACTGGGAATCCATATGTATCGTAAAGTTTGAAGACATCTTGCCCAGCGATAACGTTTTGACCTTTCGCTTTCAAATCAGCTACAATGGTTTCTGCAAAGTGTTGACCTGAGTGAAGGGTACGAGCAAATGACTCTTCCTCGCTCTTGACAATTTTCTCGATAAAGTCACGTTTTTCAAGCACTTCTGGGTAGTAGCTTTCCATGATTTTTCCAACAGTTGGAACGAGTTTGTAAAGGAAAGGCTCGTTGATACCCAATTTTTGACCGTGCATAGAAGCACGACGGAGGAGACGACGAAGGACATAACCACGGCCTTCATTTCCTGGAAGAGCACCATCACCGATGGCAAATGAAAGGGAACGGATGTGGTCAGCGATGACCTTGAAGCTCATGTTATCGCCATCTTGGTCGTAGACCTTACCTGACAATTTCTCAACTTCACGGATAATCGGCATGAAGAGGTCCGTTTCAAAGTTTGTCTTAGCCCCTTGGATAACAGCCACCAAACGCTCCAAACCAGCGCCCGTATCAATGTTCTTGTGTGGCAATTCCTTGTACTCACTACGAGGAACAGCAGGGTCTGCGTTAAATTGTGACAAAACGATGTTCCAGATTTCGATGTAACGATCGTTTTCGATATCCTCTGCAAGCAGACGAATACCGATGTTTTCTGGATCAAAGGCTTCTCCACGGTCAAAGAAGATTTCTGTATCAGGTCCAGAAGGTCCAGCACCAATTTCCCAGAAGTTGTCTTCGATTGGGATCAAGTGGCTTGGATCCACTCCCACTTCAATCCAGCGGTTGTAAGAATCTTTATCGTCTGGATAGTAGGTCATGTAGAGTTTTTCAGCAGGGAAGTCAAACCACTCAGGGCTTGTCAAAAGCTCATAAGCCCAAGTGATAGCCTCATCACGGAAGTAATCACCGATAGAGAAGTTCCCCAACATTTCAAACATGGTATGGTGACGCGCAGTCTTCCCTACGTTTTCAATATCGTTAGTACGGATAGCTTTTTGCGCATTGGTAATACGTGGATTTTCAGGGATAATGGTTCCGTCAAAGTATTTCTTAAGGGTTGCTACCCCAGAATTAATCCACAAAAGAGTTGGGTCGTTTACTGGAACCAAGCTGACTGATGGTTCGACAGAGTGGCCTTTACTTGCCCAGAAATCTAGCCACATTTGGCGTACTTGAGCACTAGATAGTTGTTTCATAATATCTCCTTATTACTTGTTTAATATTACTTGTTTAATTTGATTGGCTTTCCAGCATCTCCACATAGTCAATCGCGACACAGAGGGAAATGACTAGGTCTGCATAAGAGTCTTCATAGACGGTTACGGTGTAAGTTGAGGTCAAATGGAAAATCTCTTTCCGAATCTCGGCAATCACTTGGTCGCGGTCATCCAACAATTTGAAATTCAAATCCCAGATATTGCCCTCGATACGAAGCCCCAGATTATCAAACTCATACTTATCTCGAAAGAAAGTCAACTTCTTACGAATAACGAAATTGGAACCATTTCGTAGCTGAATAGTAAAGCGAGGAAGTAAGGTGAAAAATTCTTTACTAATCTCACTGACTTGCTCACCATAGGCGTCATAGATGGTAAAGGTCTTAGGAATTTGGAAAAATGATCCCTCTACCTGATAGTTTACTACTCCTCTGTCATCCTTGATATCAAAGCGTTCGCCCCCAAGACGAAACTTTTGTTTCACGAGAAATGTCTTCATAAACACCTCCAAAAATCAAAAGACAAGCTCACATCACGAAGGGCGAAAAACCGCGGTACCACCTTCATTCAATGAACTTGTCATTCTCTTATTCTTATGCAATTGTCTGATTGAGTAGCATGACTTCCTACCTTAGATGGCTCGCAGCACCGCCATTTCTCTGGACTAAGATGACAGAAAATCAATTCTCAACTTTCTTATTATATCGTTTTTTGAGTTCTGCGTCAACTGGGAAAACCAAGCACTTGCAATCTCATAATATGTATCATAAGCAAAATAGATTTATTGATAAACTATATTATTGACGAAGTAAATCAAGCATTTCATTATTGAGTGTTTGATAACAAGAGAAATAGCTATCATCAATCTCAAATGTATCTTGTAAAATAAAGCGCAAGGTATCTATTGTCTGTTGCAATTTCTTTGAATTGACTAGTTTACTATCAATCTCTGACAAGCCATGTGCAACCTTATTTCTCTCATGGTTTAAAGGAATGAAAACACTAAGTGACTTAATTAATTCAGGACTATATTTGTAATACTCTAAAATTTTAGTGTATATAATTAGATTTAGAGTTGTTGTAGGAGAAAAATCTTCTTTTTTGCCCTCATTTTCATTTTGTGATTTTTTATAATCACTATCTAAATAGCCGATAATTTTTTTAAAATCTGGATGTTCTTTATTTAGCTTAGGTAACTTGTTTTTATATGTTATTAGATTTGGATGGTTACTTTTTATTCTATCTTCTAATATAAATTCGACTAATGATTTTGACTTAATCAAAACATCTGCTACTTGACCTCGTTTGTTTAAAATCTCAATCATCAAAAAATAATTAAGGGCTTTTTTTTCAACCTCTGAAAGTGGATATTTCTGAATTTCTGAAAGAACTTCTTGTTTTTTAAAAACATTTACTAAGTCGGTTAGAATGATTCTTAAACGAGCTAACTGCTTATTTGAAAGCAGCCCCTTCGAATCTCTCCGGATAACAATCTTTTCAACAGCTAAATAATCATATGACTCTATCAAACTTCTTAAATAGCGCTTGATAAGAGACTGATTAAATTTTTCAGCTTCATCTTTGATTGTACGATCTTCGTAATCCTTTTGGTTATCTTCGTTCTCGTCAAATAGTCTTTGTTCGTCTTCGCTTGAAAGTGGCACATACTTCCTATTTGCTGATTTATTTGGTGTTGCAACCTGTATAGCCTGCGTATTATAATCATTAATTCGATTTAAGGCAAACAGAGCAGAGATAATCTGAGGTGTCCCTGAGGAGAGATTTAAGATTAATTGATGTTCTGCTCCAGAATATTTTTCAATTATCTGTCCCATTACTTCATACATTCTATCAAATAGATAGACCTCCGTATTTTTTAATACAATTGATTCAATAATCACTTCAGGGTGATAATCCTCAATAGAAAGCAGTGCTTTCTCAATAAGATCTCTTTTTATTAACATTTCCTCACTATAAACCAAAACTATCTGTTCTGGTCTATAGGTACGGGCGATATGTAATAAAGCTGCATCTCGATTATTGCTTATCGGATCTGTCGTTCCAACTGCTGAAATAAAAACTTTCATCTTGTAATCTCCTTAATCATAAAGTTTGCCTTGCCCATTTCATAGAAGGATTCAGTGTTCTTTATCAACTCTTTTGCGAATTCAGCTTGACTTTCACCCATGACAACGGCTTTTGTAAGTTTTAATACACCTTTACCATCCATATTAGGTGTATTTGAACAATATCGGTCTTGTAGGATACCATTTGCTAGTTTAAATAAAGTCTTAGTCCAGACTCCACTACCTGCACCCAGGTAAATAGGGTATTGAATATTATCTTGAATCATATCTTCAGGATAGTCTAATAGAAAGAACCTCTCATATTCCTTATAAAACTTTTGGGATTGTACTCCCAAATTTTCAATCAATTCTCCCGCTTCTTTAGAACTTGTTGTAATCTTAAAATTAATCTTAGTTAGTGGTGCTAAAGACTCACGATATAAAGGCAAACCTATAGGTTTCGTAGGCTCGTCATCCTTCATTCTCTTAAGATCCCATTTTTGTGTTATTATCAGATTCTCATTACATAAAGTCATGCTATCACTAACTCGAATAGCATTAAATAAATTATTGAATTTTCTCTTGGTTTTAGCATCCCATAGAATTATATTCATATTTTCTACTTTAAAACTTTTTGTTTTATAAATAGCTTCTTCGTTAATCCAATGAGGATTTGTATTAAGCAAAATGGTCCGAATAGCTCCCTTTAACGAACTTCCAGGTATATAAGGATTGCCAAATGGGTCTCTCATAAACTTTGCCACTTCATTAATAGTACCTAACTTGGAATCAATATCGTTCTTTTCGCTTTCAAAACCAGTCTCTATTATCCTGTAGCCACCAAAGTTACGGTCAGAGATACTGTTATCGTTCAAAAAAGAAATCAATCGATTTTCTTCGGCACTTGACTTTTTTTCTTGTATAAAGCATTCAAACTTTTGACCTAATCCATTTTCCATCATTCGATTGTAAAACTTAACCATATCAGGAAAATAATAGGAATTATTTTCATAGATAAATTCTCTAGAAGTATATTTCTCGCCATTCCCGATATGAATAGGCGCCAATGCTAAGAGGCTAAATTGAAAGGCTCTATATTCGGTTTTCATTCTTCCGCCTCCATATTAAAGAATAATGGTTTTGCATAATTTAAGACTGCGTGTGAGAAATTGAGTGGTCTGACATCTACTATCTGTCCTTTATATGTTTCACAGAAAGTAGAGCCAGAAACAAACTTAAAGATATCTTGTTTGCGATAATTCTCTTTTGTTTGTGTACTAAAGGCAAATCCACTAGACTTACTTAATAAATAAGAACCTCTTAACATAGCTATCTCAAGATCTTCCTCAATTGGTAAAGAAGTCGTCAAACCCATGACTGGACCTTGATGGGATTGAGTTAAGCGATTTTTAAGTTCATTAGGAATATCTGCAATGGTCAAATCGAAAAGACCATATCCGGTGGAACGTTTACCCCCAATTCCTGCATACTGTAAACTTGTCATGAGTTCATTTAAGATTTCAGATTCGCTAGCTATCACATAGAGAGAGGACTCATCAGTAAATCTAACGGTAGAAACACGATAAAGAGAATAGTTATCAGTAAGTTCATCAGGTGAAACTTGAGAAAGAGCAATGTCCACATAAGATTGGGTTTTAGTGACGATATTTGTCACAGCATATTCTTTGTCTTCAAGAAGTGTCCCATTTACATAATCATCGAATTTATCTAAAGGTATAAACTGAAGTTTCTTTGCCATTTTTACTTGACGTCTCACTTCTTTAACATCAGTTGTCAAGTCTGGCTGATCAAACTTTGGAAATCCTATCGGCTTAGGTAAAAATGGCTTAAAATTGTATGGAAAGGCATCTGTCAAAACAAAGTCGTCCTGATTTGCTAAAGAAATAAAGTCATCCATTATACCTATTTTTTTTGCTTCTATGACCAGAGCTGAAAACAAACGATCAGCCGCAAACGTCATTTTAGAACTGTCCAGAGCACCTACTCCAAAGTGAGCTGTACGGAAGTTCATAATATACATCTTATAGGCCATACTAGACCTCCGTAGATAATAGTTTATTTAATGAATCAACATTGTAAGTCCCAAAAACTGTATTTACTTTGACTTTTTCAAAACGAATTTTCCCATAGCCACGAGAACCTGAACCACCCAAATAATCAGATTCTAGTAGTTTAAATCCATCTAATATAACTTTAAAATCTTCCTCAACCTGATCCAAACTATCATCTGTAATCTCATAAATAATTTCAAAATCAAAGCGACTACATCGTATCGCTCGCTCAATCTGTCTAGGTGTGGCATGTGCGGTGATACGATCAATAGTATTTTCAAATTTTACTTCAGTGTATATTTTTACACCTAACTCATCTAATTGCATTTTATTCGATAAGTAGGCATCTCTAAAAATAAGTCTACCAATTTTATAAAAATCACTCTTAGAATTTCCAAAGAGGCGATTGAGTATTTCTCCATCTTGTGCTGCTGTTTGAGTTAATTTAGTATTATATATTTTTGCCAGAAGGGTACGCATTTTCCCCTTAATACTTGAACCAGGAATAATGGGTAAGTTTGTTATCGGGTCCTTTATTACTGGAGAATCTATTGCACCAATAGCAGCATAGGCGTTACTTGTCCCAATATGAAGCCCTGTTTCTAAACATATTTGTCCTGTTATTTGAATTTTTGCAAATGTCATCTATCTTTTCCTTCATAAAATTTAAAATAAGCAACCAATGCTTCCATATAACGACAAAACCGTTGGAGGGTTTCTCTGTCTTTAATTTCATTAAGAGCCTCTATAATTTCACCTTTGATTACTAAGTCCTTTACAGAAAACTCTAATCCTGCTTGATAGATATATTGCACCCTTAGATAAAGAATTTTTTCTTTCAATTCATCGTACTCACGGACTCTACTTTCGTCATAAAGAGTACTTGTTAAACTCAATAGCTTTCTAATTTTACTAGTTTTTAAAATGAAAGTATTTTGTTTATTTTTTTTTCCTAATCAATGAATTAATAACCTGCTCTGCCTTATCTACATAATTATCTTCTGTTAAAATTACCATCTAAAAATTCCCTCTAATCTCGTACATATATAAAAGTAAAGCTATTTCAGCTTCCAGACGTTCAAATTCGCTACCTGTATACCATGAAAAGAAAAGATTTCTAAATTCTCTAAATTCTATTTCTATTTCTATTTCTTCAGTAATCTCATCTTCCATACGTGTCAAATAATAGGCTAGGCGAGCAACATTCATACGATCGTAACTACGAAGAAGATCAATCAGTTTATATATAAAGGTCTTTCCTTGCTCATCTTGTCTATCAAAGTAGTAACGAATACTCTTAAGTTTCCCATTATAAACATTGTCAATGAATTGGTCGAACTTCAAGGTATAGGCTTTGTCAAAAAGTGAAATACTATCCTTGTCGTTATCCTTTGCTGCTCCTTCTAACTTACCAGTTTCTTCAGCCATCAGGCTAACTGGAGTTTTATCTGGAAAGAGCCCAATCCCTGCTGATAGGGTTAATTTACCATTTGTCCACTTGATAAAGTTTTGTCGGAGACAAATAGTAAACTCAATAATATCCTGCCAGGAACCGACAGCAAATACATCATCTCCACCGGCATAAATGATCGATAGTTTTTTCTCTTTGGCAAACTGGTTGATATAGACCTTAAAGAAGAGACTCATACTTCTAGAGAAGGTCGCTGAACGTGCCAGAGTATTATACTTGCCACTATCTTGATAGGAGAACCCAGCCATAAAGGCAGCTCCTAGGTCATCCACATCTAGTCGAACGACTGCTAATCGCTTAATCCCTTGTCCAGTTTCACTATCCTGAGATAGTTGGGCATACTGGTCAATCTCAGCATATTTGTAATCTCCGACAAAGACATGAGTTGCTTTTAGGATATCTGTCCTATAGCTATTCTTGACATAAACACGGTCCCACTCTTCTTCAGCAAGGTCGGCTTTGGAAATACCACTAATATAGGCTCCCGGACCTATCGAGAGGCCTTTTTCTTTTGTAACAATATAGTAGCTTTCTTGTATCTCCTTGGCAAAGCGATACATTCCTGCACAGATATGGCAGACCTCTTGATCTTTATACTTGGTAAGCTTTTCGACTGAGTGGCAAATAGCACATTCTCTCTGGGAACTTTTTCCTCCTTGGTTGAGTTCAAGGAGAGTTTTAGCATCGTAACGAGAAATTTTCTTTTGAGAAATCATCCGACTGGTTGTTTGGTAGACTTTTCGATAGTCGGCCAGTGTCGTTGTCATATCATTGGCAGAAAACGAACTCCAACCAAATGCTACATACAAGCCTGTCTGGAAATGCTTGACCAAAAACTGATTGAATTCTGCTTCAAAGTTAGCCAAGCTCTCTCTAGTTTTTTCGGTGTTTGGAAGGATAAAGTAGGCGTGCCCGCCACCAACGTAGAGAAGATTAGCCCTTGTAAGCTCTAATCTTTCCAGTAAGCTGTCAGCAATATGTTCTCCCATGAAATCTAGATATAAGGAACGTGCTTTTAATTGATTAGCTGCACCAACTGTTGCGATATTGTAAATAAAATCCTGAATCCCTGACAAGTCAAAACTTGCTAATAAAAAGGCCTTCTCACTATAAAAAGCTTCTAAATCTTGTCCCAGCACCTTCTCATAGTCACGGCAATTCTTGTCTGCTAAGTAGTCCTCTATAGCTAGGGCAAAGCCAGCTGTCAGACGACTGTAAGTTGCTAGAGAAATATCCGATAATTCCTTGGTTCTTGTCGAAACAGGTACATAAGAAAGACTAGAATCAAGGAGATTCAAAAGGGCATCTATCTCAGATTGACTAAAGTCAAATTTCTCAAACACTTTTTCTAAGGTCTCTACCATCAAGCCATAGTCTGACTGGTCAGACGGCTCACTAGATTCCTTGGCATAGTTTGGCTCCCCATCAAGCTCTAATGGCCGCGCATCAAGATAACGCATACTAGGGGTATCTGAAAATACATTGAAGATATCCGATTGTTTACTTAGGAAATCTTCTTTCCTTTGATGAGTGTCTGCTGATTCTTTTAGACCTGAAGCAATCTTTGCGGCAGCTGACGTGATATAGACCAAACTATCAGGAGCTAAATCAGTCGGCAAATCACTAGAAGTCGCCTTGGCTATCTGCTGGGCTATTTTTTCATTGTCCGAAAAACGTTTGAACCATTCGTACCCTATAGTACCCAGGTCTTTCTCATCATACCTGGAGCCTTGAATCACCTTGCCGATAGCATGCAAAAGTGATCCATAAACTAAATCAATCTTTTCTTTCTTCAAGTTCTAAACCTCCCATCCCTAAGCTAGTTTTCATACCAAGACCTGAATATTCCCCAAATTTTAGAAGCATATTGGCATATGCTTTCAAGGTATTTGAACCTGTAATCTTAAAGGTCAATTTCCCCCTGAAACCAGGTATTTTTTTGCCATGGACTTTAAAATAGCTGGAGTTCAATCGATAACTGGTAATCCTACTATGCTTGACCAAGTAGTCCAGGGTTTCCTCTTCGATGTCCTGACGATTCTCGACCAGACGTACATACTTCATCATCAAACTCTGAAATATGAGGCGAATGGTCGGAAAAAGCACGTACTCTCCCTGGGAACGGAATCCTGTCGGAGTTTGAAAATGAATGGTAAAGAGTGATCGATCTTGGTTTTCATTAAAGAATTCAAAGAGTTGCTCCGAACTGAGGTCTTGCATGGACAAAGACTCAACCATGAGAGTCGGCAAATCATGAAGTTTTACTTTCTTGAGCTCCAATAGAAAAGGCAGGATTTGTTTGACAGCTTCATCCGTCAGGAGATGAAGGGACCACAGGGTCTTGTCCTTTTGATGGATGATTTTTAGTGAATAAGGGTTAGTCTCCTGCTCATGTAGCCAAGTCACATAGTCAGGTTCCAGGTTTTCCATGAGAAAACCTTGGAATTTTGTCGACAGATCACTCGGTGATTGCTCAATCCGCTTAAATGATAGTTCGATGCGTTTCATATGCCTTCATTATTAGTACAATAGAGGTTTTTCTATTAGTATTATACATCCTTTCCTTAATCAATTTGTCCCCTCTCGAGGAAAATAGGCTTCTTACCAAAATAAAAAAAATATAAATAATAGGTGGAAAAACAATGTTCCCGTCCCCTCTAGAGGTAGATAGGTATCTACACACCCTATATCTTGTATACAAACCTTATAACAAACACTAGATATAACCTATCGGAAACTACTATTAGTATATCATAATTTGAAAGAGTTTTCATTTCTGAATACCAAATAAATCACATATTTTTTTCCTCCTAAATGTATAAAGGATACTATTTTATCATTAAAATTCCTTTTGTCAAGCCCAAATATAAATTTTTTTAATACAAAAAACGAACCAGCTTAACTGATTCGTTTTATTACGTTTATCTCCTACTTCCGGTACATTTTAAACTGTAGGAAGAGGTCGCTGTATTTTCCTGTCCATTTATGGTCAAACTTTTCATAAACTTCAAGGTGTTTCATGGTATCAGCGTCTGGATAGAAGGATTTATCTTCCTTGGTCTCCTCTGGGAGCATTTCCTTGGCTGGTAGGTTTGGGGTTGAATAGCCCACATACTCCGCATTTTTCAGAGCATTTTCGGGTTTCAACATAAAGTTGATAAAGGCATAGGCGGCATCTTGGTTTTTCACGGTTTTTGGAATGACCATGTTATCAAACCAGAGATTGCTGGCCTCAGTTGGAACAACATACTTGAGATTAGGATTTTTCTCCAGCATCTGGCTGGCTTCCCCAGAGAAGGTGACACCGATGGCAGCGTTGTTCTGAATCATGTAACCCTTCATCTCATCTGCCACAATGGCCTTGATATTTGGAGTCAGTTTGTAGAGCTTATCCACTGTCTCTTCCAACTGCTGAGGATCCTTGGAGTTGAGACTGTAACCAAGTGAGTTAAGCCCGAGTCCCAGCACCTCACGCGCCCCATCAAAGAGCATGATGGAATCCTTGTATTCTGGTTTCCAGAGGTCATCCCAATGCTCAGGTGCCTCATCTATCATAGTTTCATTGTAGACAATTCCCAAGGTCCCCCAGAAGTATGGGATGGAGAATTTATTGCCCGGGTCAAATGACTGGTTGAGGAACTCAGGTCCGATATTTTCGATTCCTTCAATTTTTGAATAATCAAGAGGAACCAATAGGTCTTCGTCCTTCATCTTGTTGATCATGTATTCACTTGGGATGGCAATATCATAGGTCGTTCCACCCTGCTTTATCTTGGTATACATGGCTTCGTTAGAATCAAAGGTCTCATACTGGACTTGGATTCCTGTTTCTTCTGTGAATTTCTCCAAAAGTTCGGGATCGATATAGTCCCCCCAGTTGTAGATAACCAGTTTTTGACTATCTCGACTGTTGATTTTACTGTCAAGATGCGTCGCAATTCCCCACAAGACAAGGATAATCGCTACAATTCCTGCTAAAAATGAATAGAGTTTTTTCATGCTTGCTCCTCCTTCTCACGTGAGATAAAGTAATAGCCAACAACTAGGATAATACTAAAGAGAAAGACAAGGGCAGACAGGGCATTGATTTCCAGCGAAATTCCCTTGCGAGCTCGAGAGTAGATCTCAACCGAGAGGGTCGAAAAGCCATTTCCCGTCACAAAGAAGGTCACGGCAAAGTCATCCAGCGAATAGGTGAAGGCCATGAAATAACCCGCAATGATTGACGGCGTCAGATAAGGGAGCATAATTTCCTTGAACATTTGGAACTGACTAGCACCAAGGTCATAGGCCGCATGGATCATGTCATCATTCATTTCCTTGAGACGAGGTAAGACCATCAAGACCACGATAGGGATGGAAAAGGCCACGTGACTAGATAGGACCGTCAAAAAGCCAAGTGAAAACTTAAGCTGGGTAAAGAGAATCAAGAAGCTAGCACCAATCATAACGTCAGGCGCAACCATGAGGATATTATTGAGTGATAAAAAGGCTTCTTGGTATTTCTTACGAGACTGATAGATATAAATGGCACCAAAAGTCCCGATAATGGTCGCAATCAAGCTGATGAAAAGGCCAAGAAAAAGGTTTGGGTGAGGATCAACATGAGACGGCCATCACCAAACATAGTTTTAAAATGGCTCAAGCTAAAGCCTGTAAAGCTATTCATATCATCCCCTGCATTAAAGGCATAGCCAATCAAGTAAAAAATTGGCAAATAAAGGATGATAAAGACAAAGGCTAGGTAGAGATTGGCAAATTTTTTCATCGTTCTCTCCTTTCCTTGGTCACCCACATGGTGATGAACATGGTCAGGATGAGGATCACACCGATGGTTGAACCCATACCGTAGTTGTCATTGGTCAGGAAGTTCTGCTCAATAGCCGTTCCCAGCGTGATAACGCGGTTCCCACCAATCAAACGTGTCAGCATGAAGAGACTCAAACTAGGGATAAAGACTGATTGGACACCACTTCTCACACCGTTCATCGATAAAGGGAAGATGACATGGCGGAAAGTTTCCCACTTGGTCGCACCGAGGTCATAGCTGGCATTGATAAGATTGTTGTCCATATCATCCAAGACATTGAAAATTGGCAAAATCATAAAGGGAAGCTCGATGTAGCTTGCGACAAAGATAAAGGAGAAATCGGTAAAGAGCAACTGCTGTGAACCGATTCCGATAAATTCCAAAAATTGGTTAATAGAGCCATTTTGACCAAAAATCCCGATAAAGCATAGGCCTTAAGGAGCAGATTGATCCAGGTTGGCAAGATAATCAGCATGAGCCAGAGTTGACGGTGCTTGAGACGGGTCAAAAAGAGGGCTGTTGGATAACTGATGAGTAGCGTTACCATGGTCACAATCCCTGCATAAAGCACAGAGTTGAAGCTCATTTTGAGATAGGTCAAGTTTTGTGACGCAAAGTAGGATTTGTAGTTTTCTAAACTAAACTGCCCTTCGATGTTGAAAAAGGATTGTCCAAAAATCAAGACCAAGGGTGCGAGAACAAAGAGGGCGATCCAAAGCATATAGGGCACTACAAAGAGTTTAGAGGTTGTTTTCTTCATCTCTTTCCTCCTCGATCGCGTTAATCAGACCTGCTTCTTGCTCTTCGATTTCTACGTACTCCTCGATACGAGCATCGAATTCTTCTTCGGTTTCGTTGAGACGCATGATATGGATATCTTCTGGTTCAAAGTCCAGACCGATTTCCTCACCAACGATGGCCTTACGGGTCGAGTGGATCATCCATTCATTTCCGAGCTCATCATAGGCAATAATCTCATAGTGAACTCCACGGAAAAGCTGGGTATCAACCTTGACTTGGAGCTTGCCTTCTTCAGGAAGGGTGATGCGTAAGTCCTCTGGACGAATAACAACTTCCACAGGCTCATTTGGCTTCATCCCTCCATCGACCGCTTCAAAGCGTTTACCGTTGAACTCAACCAAGTAGTCCTCAATCATGGTTCCTGGCAATATATTGGACTCACCGATAAAGGTGGCAACAAAGTGGTTAATCGGCTCATCGTAGATGTCCACTGGTGTTCCAGACTGAACAATCTCGCCATCGTTCATAACGAAAATCCAGTCACTCATGGCAAGAGCTTCTTCCTGATCGTGAGTGACAAAGACAAAGGTAATCCCCAATCGTTGTTGCAGTTCACGCAGTTCGTACTGCATGTCTGTTCGCAATTTCAAGTCCAGCGCTGACAAGGGCTCATCCAACAAGACCACACGGGGTTGGTTGATGATGGCACGGGCAATGGCCACACGCTGACGTTGTCCTCCAGAGAGTTTACGGATGGAACGTTTTTCATAACCTTCCAACTGAACCATCTTGAGAACTTCCGCTACGCGTTGTTCTATTTCTTTCTTGTCGATTTTACGCAAGCGGAGCGGAAAGGCAACATTTTCAAACACATTCATATGTGGAAACAAGGCATAGGATTGGAAGACCGTATGGACATCTCGTTTATTGGTTGGGATGTCGTTGATCCGTACCCCATCCAGTAAAATATCCCCTGTCGTCGCATCCAGTAAACCTGCAATGATATTCAGGATGGTTGACTTTCCTGAACCAGATGCGCCCAAAAGAGTGTAAAATTTCCCTTCTTCCAACTCAAAGTTGATGTCTTTGAGAACCTTGGTGTTGCTGTCTTCAAAAACTTTAGAGACGTTTTTGAATTCAATAATTGGTTTTTTCAATTGTCATAAATTCCTTCTTTTTCATAAATTAACAGATCAGGGCTCTGTTAGGCCGCTACTACCTCGTGTAGGAGATTAAACTGCCTACATATATCTTCGCTAACGATAGGCTTTCACCCCCTTTACAATGGTTATAGCAGCAATTTTTCAACTCCAACCTTATTCTTTCTCACCCAAGATTCGGACTTCTCTTTCAAGAGTGACACCTGAGTGTTCCTTGACTTTTTCGATAACAGATTGGATCAAGTCTTCGTAGTCTTTGGCCGTTCCGTCAGCAACATTGATCATAAAACCGGCATGCTTTTCAGATACTTCCACACCACCGATTCGATAGCCCTTCAGGCCAGCCTCTGAGATCAACTGTCCTGCAAAATGCCCAACTGGACGCTTAAAGACTGAACCACAAGATGGGTATTCTAATGGTTGCTTGAGTTCACGTAGGTGCGTCAAGCGGTCCATTTCTTGCTTGATAACCTGATGATTCCCTGGAGCTAGGGCAAATTTAGCTGACAAAACAACAGCCCCAGAATCCTGAATAGCTGAATGACGGTAACCAAAAGCCAAGTCCTTGACTGACAAGGTCTCGATTTCCCCTTCCTTGGTCAAAACTTGACAAGACTGCAAGATATGAGCAATCTCTCCTCCATAGGCACCCGCATTCATAAAGACAGCTCCACCGATGCTTCCAGGAATCCCACAAGCAAACTCAAAACCAGTCAAACTATGACGGAGAGCGATTCGTGTTGTTTCGATCAAGTTGGCTCCAGCTTCTGCTTCAATGGTATAGCCATCAACTGAAACGTTATTAAGCTTATCACACAAGATGACAAATCCACGGATCCCACCTTCACGAACGATGATATTACTAGCATTTCCTAGCACCATCCAGGGAATATTCTCTTGATTGGCAAATTGGACGACACGAGCCATCTCATAGCGATTGCGTGGCAAAACTAGATAATCCGCTCGACCTCCTACCTTGGTATAGGTATAGGTCTTCAAGGGTTCCTTAAAACGAATATCGATTCCTTCTAGGATTTCAAGCATTTTTTCTTTTACTGACATGTCACTCTTCCTTTTTCAAAATTCATTCCATTATACCATTTTTAGAGACATTTGACGACCATAAAAAGAGCTTGTTTTATCTTTACATAAAAAAAGAGGTCACCCCTCTTTTTATGATTTTTTCCAAAATGTAGATTTTGTTAGCCAGATAAAGACTAGAAGTTCTACAAAAAGAATGAACTCAACTAGAAGCGGATTTGCAATCCATCCTACCTGAGATAAGGCCGGAGCCAAGTCAAACAAGGCATGCAAACCATAGGCAGCAAGGAGGTAGATCCATTTCTTTTGACGGACACTTTGATAGACCCAGATGGAAAGACCAATTTGTAGAACCAAAGCAAGCACACGTTCAACTCCTAGTAAATAAACCTGCCATACAGAAAGAGACTGAACCGTTTCGAGTGTAGACTTTGGAAGGAGATTAGCTACATCAGTATTTGAAGACTGGATGAGTGAAAAGAGAATCAAAAGACTGATCAAGCTTCCCATTCCGAGATAGAGCATCTCCAAGCCCCCATGTCCTAAGCCATAAGCCCAAGCATCTCGATCTTCTAACTTTCTCTTTTTCTCCAACCATTTAAAAAAGACAAAACGAGCTGTTTCCTCAAAGAGGGCAGCCATGGCAATCCCATAAAGGACGTATAAGAAAGGCTGCTCCTGCATGAGCGGAATGGTTCCATCTTTTTGCGGATGAAGTACCAGAAGGTGAACCATCTTCTCTAACACTTGAGAAGAAACAAAAAATGCGATTGCCCCCAAGCCCATCACTGCAAGAGAGATTTTAAACCGTTTTTTGGCATACCAAGTCCCACTTACTAGAATGAGAACCAAAGCGATCATGGTAAGGATAATATGTACTGTCATCTTTTTCTCCTATTCTGACTTATCAATATCTTTCTTCATCTCGTCAACGTTAAATTTGGCAAATAAATACTGGCGATCTTGGACTGGAAAACGTTGGTCCAACTGGTCGACTGCCCCAACCTCAATCATTCCTTCTTTGATAACAAAGTCCATCACATGCCCACCAAAGGTCAAATCATCTGAGATAAAATGCAAATGGTAGCCTGCAACACTCACCCCATGGAAAATCTCCGGTGTCCAAAATCCAACAATGGTTCCCGATACATTTTCACGGCTATATTCAGGTTGGTGTGTCGCGACATCAGCAAACTTGGTATCAGGTGTGGATTTGGGAATCATCCGTACGTGCATTTGTGAAAATTCGCCATGAATCTTGATGGAACGAAAAAGATTTTCCCCATCATAGTAGGACTCAATTCGCTTTTCCAATTCCTTGTCCGTCATCTCAAAGCGCTGACGAAAAATTACTTCTGCCTGATGAGGAACCACTGCTGCATAGGGAATAAGAGCATCCGCTGCCACTTCAACGATTTCAGGCGTTTGACCAGACCCCTTAGCTTGATAAGCCTTGCCATCAAGGACAATCAACTCCCCATCAATCGAATCAAGGGTTCCCAAACCAAGATCACCATGTTCTAGCAATTCTCCCACTGTCATGGTTCCGCCATAGAGACCTGCCATTAGGGCACCTAGAGTATTGTATTGAAATAATTTTACCGGTTCCTGCACTTTTCTATCCATTCTCTTTCTTATCTTCTTTTCAATGAATCATCATACTTTCTAAGTATACCACATTTGCTCCTAGTTGTGAAAGGGAGAAATGATTTTCCCATTGCCAAGCAGGCAAAAAAAAGGTACAATGTAACAAAATCAACGGAGGTCTGGAATGAAGAAAGAAAGTAAATACCAAGCAGTCGTTTCCTTTCTCAAAAAAGGAATCGAATCAGGAAAATTTCCAACAGGTAGCCGGCTTCCCTCCATCCGTCAATTGAGCCAAGACTTCCACTGTAGCAAGGACACTATCCAGCGAGCCCTGCTGGAATTACGCCATGAACAATACCTCTATGCCAAACCTCAAAGTGGCTACTATGTTCTAGAACAAGGACAGCACCAAGACTTGGAAATCGAAGTCACTGACGAACATGCCAGTGCCTATGACGACTTCCGACTCTGTGTCAATGAAACCCTGATAGGTCGAGAAAACTACCTCTTCAACTACTACGATAACCAAGAAGGCCTTGAGGAACTCAGACAATCTGTCCATCAACTCCTCTTTGACCAAGCCCTCTACTGTAAACCCGACCAACTGGTTCTAACATCTGGTACCCAGCAAGCTCTCTTTATCCTTTCTCAGATTAACTTTCCAA
Source organism: Streptococcus sp. DBCMS (assembly GCA_000831085.1). Lineage (GTDB taxonomy): Bacteria > Bacillota > Bacilli > Lactobacillales > Streptococcaceae > Streptococcus. The sequence continues at coordinate 9,745 of JXRG01000007.1, read as the reverse complement.
GCCAGGGAGCTGAGATTCTAGTTGAACAGCCGACCTACCACCGGATGAATCGCCTCTTGGTCGCTCAGGGATTAGCCTACCAGACCATTGAACGCCGTATTGATGGCATTGACCTTGAAGAACTGGAAGAACAGTTTAAATCTGGGAAAATCAAGTTTTTCTATACCATCCCTCGCTTCCACTATCCCCTAGGTCATTCCTACTCTGATCAGGAAAAGAGGGCTATTCTGGATCTAGCAAACCAGTATGGTGTATATATCGTCGAGGATGATTATCTAGGTGACTTAGACTCTAAAAAGGGACAAACCTTCCACTATCTGGATACTGAGGATCGGGTCATTTATATCAAGTCCTTCTCAACTAGTCTCTTTCCAGCCCTTCGTATTACCTCTCTCATTCTCCCAAATGCCCTAAAAGAGGCCTTTGTTTCCTACAAAAATATCCTAGACTATGACAGCAATCTCATCATGCAAAAGGCTCTTTCTCTTTATATCGATAGCCAGTTATTTGAAAAAAACCGACTGGCTCGACTGAGCCTTCAAGAGAACTATCAGGCTCAGATAAAGAAAGTGCTTGAAGAAAACACCTGTCCCTTGCCCCACTATCCTCTACACGATGGCCTTCTGCTTGATTTGAGACACTATTCTAAGATTGCTAGTTTGAAACACAGCTCACTCAAACTAGACTTTTTTGAGAAGGCTTATTTGGATGCCTGTCCTTATCAGTTCGCCAAAGTCACTCTTGAAAATCTAGAAGAGCTATTAGAATACATAAAAGCAGAATTGGATTAAAGTCCAACTCTGCTTTTTCTTATTGTTCAACTTCCGTTAGTTTCGCTGCTTTTTCAAGATAGTTTTGATAGGTCCCGTCATCTTTCAGTTTTTGGATAACCTTATCGACTACTGCTTTCAAGTCTGATTGATTCTTCTTAATAGCAACGGCATTGGCTTCGCCATCTTTCATCGTCAAGTTAACAGATGCAACGACAAGATCTGAGTTTTTACCTGCGTAGCTAAGAGCAACTGGTTCATCCATATGAACCGCATCCACTTTTCCAGCTTGCAATTCATTAACCGCTTCCCCCATATTGGTCAAGGATGTCAACTGGGCATTTGGCAATTGTTCCTTGACCATGGTTTCTGGCACAGTTCCCTTTTGAGCTGCGATATTGGCACTTGCGAGGCTTGTAAGATCCTTGTATTTGTCTAAATCGGCTTTTCTAACCAAGAAACTCATCTTATTTTCATAGTAAGGGATTGAAAAGTCAAAGACTTCCTTTCTCTCATCTGTAGCACTAATTCCTGCAATGGCCAAGTCAGCCTTTCCAGTTTGAAGACTGGTCAAGACATTGTCAAAACTCATGCTAGAGATTTCAAGTTTAACCCCAAGCTCGTCTGCAATTGCTTGAGCCATATCAATATCTGCACCAACCACTTGGTTTTTACCATCTACCAAGGATTGGAATTCAAACGGCGCATAGTCTGGGCTGGTCGCAACGACTAGCTTTCCTTTTTGTTTAATAGCGTCCACAGCAGACTGGGAACTATCCGTACCTGACTGGCAAGCTACTAGAACCACACTGGCAAGCATGCTACACACAACTAATATCCATTTCTTGAATTTCATAAATAAACGACCTTTCTGTTAATTCTGAATAATTATAACTCTTTTAAAAATAGTTGTCAACCCTTTTAGAGATTTTGATTGTAAAACAATTCTTTTCATAAAAAAGAAGACTGATTTATTTTAATCAGCCTTTTCTTCTGTATATTTAAACCGTTTCTTATAGTTCGACAATCTTACCTGTTTCAAAGTAAACAACCCATTCACAGATATTTTTTGCGTAGTCTCCGATACGTTCCAAGAAAGAAATGACCTGGAAGTAATCACGGCCTGTAACGATAGCTTCAGGATTTTTCCTAATTTCTTCTGTTGCCAAATCTCGGATGCTATCAAAGTAATGGTTGATTTTTTCATCCATCGCCGCTACTTCGTAGGCTTGATCCACAGAACCGTTGAGATAGAGATCTAGAGCTGCTTCAACGAAGTTTTTCACGTCGCGTCCCATCTTTTTGATTTCTTCTTCAACAGAAGGGATACGCTGCTCCCCCTTCATACGAATGGTCGCCTCAGCGATAGACACTGCATGATCTCCCATGCGTTCCACGTCTGACACTGCCTTGAGAACGGTCAAGACGGTACGAAGGTCTTGCGAAACAGGTTGTTGGAGGGCAATCATTTCAAATGATTTCTTTTCCAACTTCACTTCATATTCATTTACTTCTGCATCGTCTTCGATGACTTCTTTTGCCAAATCACGGTCATGCGTGACAAAGGCACGCACTGTACGATTGATCTGCGAGAGCACTTCTTGTCCCATAGCATAGAACTGGTTGTGCAATTTCTCCAAATCTTCTTCAAATTGAGATCGTAACATCATTCAACTCCTTATCCAAATTTTCCTGTAATATAATCTTCTGTTTCCTTGTTTTGTGGGTCTAGGAACATCTTCTTCGTATCGTTAAACTCGATCAAATCCCCATCTAGGAAAAATCCTGTTTTATCAGAGATACGTGAGGCCTGTTGCATCGAACGCGTTACCAAGAGCATGGTATATTTATCTTTCAGACCATACAAGGTTTCCTCAATCTTACCTGCAGAAATAGGATCCAAAGCTGAAGTTGGTTCATCTAAGAGGATAATTTTCGGACTGGTTGCTAAGACACGAGCAACACAAACACGTTGTTGTTGTCCACCTGAGAGACCAATGGCTGAATCATGCAAACGATCCTTTACTTCATCCCAGATAGAAGCACGTTGCAAGGCCTTTTCTACTGCTTCATCTAGAACTTGCTTGTCCTTAACCCCATTGATACGTAGCCCATAGACAACATTTTCGTAGATAGACATAGGGAAGGGATTAGGCTGTTGAAAGACCATACCGATTTCCTTACGCAATTCAACCGTATCGGTGCGGGGACTGTAAATATTGTGACCATTATAGACTACTGATCCTGTTGTTGTCACTTCAGGATTTAGATCGCCCATGCGGTTGATAGCTTTGAGCAGGGTAGACTTTCCTGATCCAGAAGGACCAATCAAGGCTGTTATTTCCTTAGGTTGGAAAGAAAGGGAAACACTATTCAAGGCCTTCTTTTTATTGTAATAAACGGACAGGTCTGACACCTGTAAAATCGCTTCTGACATACCGTTTCCTTTCTAACCAAAGTGTCCCGTTACATAGTCATTGGTTGACTGTAACTTAGCATTTTGGAAAATATTGGATGTCTTATCATACTCAATCAAATCACCCAAGTAGAAAAATCCAGTGTAGTCACTTGCACGCGCAGCCTGTTGCATACTGTGGGTAACGATGATGATGGTAAAGTCCTTCTTCAATTCCAACATGGTTTCTTCCAGTTGGGCTGTCGCAATCGGATCCAAGGCTGACGCCGGTTCATCCATCAAGAGGATATCTGGCTTGACAGAGATGGCGCGAGCGATACAGAGACGTTGTTGCTGACCTCCAGAAAGCATTAAGGCTGATTTGTGGAGGTCGTCTTTGACCTGATCCCATAGGGCAGCCTGTCGTAGAGAAGTTTCTACAATTTCATCAAGGACTTTCTTATCCTTAACTCCTGCACGTTCATGAGCAAAAGTGATGTTGCGGTAAATAGACTTAGCAAATGGATTTGGACGTTGGAAGACCATTCCGATATGCTTGCGCATCTCATAGACATTGATTTCTGGACGGTTGACGTCAATCCCTCGGTAGAGGATTTGACCTGTGACCTTGGCAATATCAATGGTATCATTCATCCGATTGAGACTGCGAAGATAGGTAGATTTTCCTGATCCAGAAGGACCAATCAAGGCCGTGATTTTATTTTTTTCAAATTGCATATCGATGCCCTTGATGGATTCATTTTTACCATAGTAAACATGTAAATCCTTAGTAGAGAGGGCCACTTTTTCTTCAGGGAAAGTGATGATATGTTTTTCATCCCAGTTATATTTTGACATGGCTTCTCCTTTAGGCAGCGGTTAATTTCTTGTGTAGGTAGCTTCCGAGTTTGCGTGCTCCAAAGTTAAAAATCAAGATAAAGATGAGGAGCACGGCAGCAGAACCAGCAGATACAATGGTAGCATCAGGAATGGTTCCTTCACTGTTGACCTTCCAAATGTGGACAGCCAAGGTTTCTGCTTGTCGGAAGATTGAGATAGGGCTGGTAACACTGAGGATATTCCAGTTAGACCAGTCAAGGGCTGGAGCGGATTGTCCTGCAGTATAGATAAGAGCGGCGGCCTCACCAAAGATACGACCAGATGCCAAAACAACACCCGTTACGATACCTGGAAGAGCTTCTGGAATGACAACATGAACTACAGTCTCCCAACGAGAAATTCCAAGGGCCAGACCAGCCTCACGTTGTGTATGGTGAACGTGTTTTAAACTGTCCTCAACATTTCGAGTCATCTGAGGGAGGTTAAAGACCGTCAAGGCCAAGGCACCTGAAATGATTGAAAATCCATACTCAAACTGGACAACAAAGATCAAGTAACCAAAGAGACCCACAACGACTGATGGTAGAGAAGACAAAATCTCAATACAGGTACGAATAAAATTGGTCACAGGTCCTTTTTTGGCATACTCAGCGAGGAAAACGCCAGCTCCCATAGACAGGGGAACAGAAATAATCAAGGTAATGACCAAAAGGAAGAAGGAATTGTAGAGCTGAATCCCAATACCTCCACCTGCTTGATAAGAGGAAGATTTCCCAGTCAAGAAAGACCAAGAGATATGCGGTAACCCTCTCACCAAGATATAGAGAATCAAAGATGCCAAAATGGCCACGATGATACCCGCGATGGTATAGAGGACAGCTGTTGCAAGTTTATCTAATTTCTTAGCGTGCATAGTTTTTCTTTCCTCTTTCTTTCGTAATCAATTTAATCACACTGTTAAAGGCCAAACTCATCAAGAGCAAGACTAAGGCCAGTGACCAGAGAACGTTATTATCAACCGTTCCCATGACGGTATTTCCGATACCCATAGTCAGTACAGATGTCAAGGTCGCAGCTGGTGTTGTTAACGAGGTTGGGATAACTGCTGAGTTTCCGACCACCATCTGAATAGCAAGGGCTTCACCGAAGGCACGCGCCATCCCAAAGACCACTGCAGTAAAAATACCTGAACGTGCTGCTTTCAAGGTCACACGCCAGATGGTTTGCCAACGAGTGGCTCCCATAGCTAAACTAGCTTCACGGTAATGACGAGGAACAGCCCGTAAGCTGTCTGTTGTCATAAAGGTTACAGTTGGTAGGATCATGACAAAAAGAACGAAAATCCCTGACAAAATCCCAAAACCAGTTCCACCAAAGACGCTACGAACAAAAGGCACCACAACTTGCAAACCGATAAATCCATAGACGACTGAAGGAATACCGACGAGGAGTTCAATGGCTGGTTGCAAAATCTTTGCACCCTTTGGTGAGACTTCTGTCATAAAGACTGCAGCACCAATAGCGAAGGGAGTTGCGATGAGGCTGATAAAATCGTCACAATAAAGGAACCCAAAATCATTGGAAGGGCACCAAATTGTTTCCCTGAAGGATTCCAAGTTTGTCCAAAGAGGAAATCAAAGATATTCACTCCATTGACAAAGAAGGTCGATAAGCCTTTTTGGGCTACAAAAATCAAAATCATGGCCACAATGATGACAATCAAAGAAAGGCAAGTGAAGGTCAAACCTTTACCGAACTTCTCAAGGCGAGAGTTCTTTGAAGGAGAGAGTAATTTTTTAGATAATTCTTCTTGATTCATTATTGACCTCCTTCTACTGCTGTAACGGTACCTGAAGCATCCTTTTGGACTTTCATTTCATTGATAGAGATATAGCCCATGCCCTTAACAATTCCATTTTGGGCTTCATCTGAGAGGACGAAGTTCAGGAATTCAGCAGCTAACTCATTAGGTTGACCAAGTGTGTACATATGTTCATAAGACCACAAAGGCCAGTTGTTGGTCGTTACATTTTCAGACGTAGGTTCATACCCATTCAGTTTCATGCTTTTCACGGAGTCATCTACATAGCAAAAGCCAGGTAAGAAATGGCTCCAGGCGTTTGGGATACAATCGACTTGACCATCCCGTTAGAATCCTGTTCTTGGCTCTGCATTGCCGCTTGGCCATTCATAACGACCGTATCAAACGTCGCTCTTGAACCAGAACTTGCTGCTCGGTTGATGATTGAAATGGCCAGGTCTTTGCCCCCAACTTCTTTCCAGTTGGTCACTTCACCTGTAAAGATTTTGCGAAGTTGCTCGGTTGTGAGATTTTCTACATCCACTTCTTTGTTTACAATCACTGCAAGACCAGCACTGCAACCTTGTGGTCTACTAGGGCTGAAGCATCGATTCCTTCTTTTTCCTCTGCAAAGACGTCAGAGTTCCCGATGTCAACTGCTCCAGACTGGACTTGGGAAAGTCCTGTACCCGATCCTCCACCTTGAACATTAACTGTTTTTCCGATGTTTCTAGAACCGAATTCATCTGCTGCCGCTTCGACAAGAGGCTGAAGAGCAGTTGAACCAACGGCTGTCATGGATTCTCCACGATCAATCCAGCTAGCACATCCTGCTAGAGAACCTGCCATCAAAAGAGCTGCAAGAGACATGACGAGCTTTTTTCTTTTTTTCACTGTTATTCTCCTTGAACATAATGATAAATGTTCTGATTTCTTCCGTTTGTCCTGATCATCCAATTATCATCAATGATTGTCCCACTTTATTTTATCTAGTCATTCTTAGGAGCGGACAATTCCATCGTATAATATAAGTAATAATGAAAGACTATCAGAAAAAACTCATACTTCCACTATAACATAGAATAGGCTCTTTGACTAGCTTTTTCACCTGAATCTGAGCCCTTTTGGATAATAATTTTTCAAAACATTTCCCGTTACCTTGGCAAAGCCTAGTCCGTTTCCTTGAACCACAACTTGATACCAGCCATTTGGTCGAGCTTCAGCCAATTGAACGGTCTCACCAGCCACATATTTTACAAAGTCCTCATCATTGATTTCGATCCTTTGTTTTACTTGGCTTGGTTTCAAGGCTAATCCCAGAGCAAAGCTTGGTTCAAAACGTTTCTTCTTAAACGTCCCCAGATGGAGTCCATTTCTAGCAATTTTGAGTTTCCCTAGATCAGGTAGCATCTCTGGCAAAAGATAGAGTTGATCTCCAAAAGTCTGCAAGATACCAGTTAGATTGACCTGTAAGTGTTTTTGGGCAAATTCTTGCCACAAAGCCAATTGTTCACGACTGAGATTGCTTTTGCTAGCTTTGAATTTAGGTCCCGAATTTTCTCCCTTAAACTGCAAATGGGCAACAAACTGACCTTCTCCTTTGAAATGATGAGGATACATCCGCGCAGTTTCAGGAAGATCAATTCCTGCTACCATACCGTTCACATGCTCAACTGGAAGCAGTTCAAATTCATAAGTATCCAGCAACCAGTGGATGATTTCTTCATTTTCCTCTGGCGCCCAGGTACAGGTCGAATAAACCAGACGGCCACCTTCTGCAAGCATGGTCACTGCATCTTCTAAAATTTCTCTTTGGAGATTGGCACATTGGCTAGGATAATCGGTACTCCAATAATCCATGGCATCGGGCTGCTTACGGAACATCCCTTCACCCGAGCAAGGGGCATCAAGGACAATCACATCAAAGTAACCTTTAAAAACCTTGGCCAAGCGGTCAGCAGATTCATTGGTCACGACAACATTTGTCGCTCCAAATCGCTCCATATTTTCCACTAAAATCTTAGCACGCTTGTTTGAAATTTCGTTAGAGACAAGGACTCCTTGATTAGCCAGATAGGCTGCTAGTTGAGTGGATTTCCCACCTGGTGCTGCAGCCAAGTCCAAGACCTTCATGCCAGGTCTTGGTTGAGCTATCTGGGCCACCATTTGGGCTGCAGGCTCTTGCGAATAAACGAGACCTGTCACGTGCTCTGGTGACTTCCCTGAGACCTTACCATAATGCCCCCAAGGTGTATGGGGAATGGCATCTGCAAACGACAACTGATTTTCTTTTAAGGGATTGATCCGAAAAGCTGAAACTGCTTCTTGTTTAAAAGAGGCAAGAAAGTCTCTTGCCTCATCTTTTAGTATTACTTCATATTTTTCAACAAATCCTTCTGGAAATTGCATTTAGTTTTCTTTCCTTTCGTAGATATAAGACTGAATCTCTTCTTGCATCTCGATTGGCACCATCATGACAGGCTGACGCGTTTTAAAATCAACAGGTTCACCCGATACCGTAAGAAGGCGATAACCCAGACTTTCCCCTAAGATGCTGGCCGCAGCGTAATCCCATGGCTGCAAGTAGGTAATATAAGTCAGAAGACGACCCGATAAAACCTTAGCAAAACTAATGGCCGCACTGCCGTAGACACGGACTCCCAATGCTGCTCGGCCCAAATCCGCCAAGCCCCACTCATTGGTTTCAAACATACCTGAGTTACCGGCAACTAAAAATTCTTGAAGAGGTTTCTTTTTAAAAGTCGGTAAGGACTCATGATTACGACAAGGAGGAAAGGCACCACCACCATGGTAACAATCACCTTTCATGACATCATAGATGACACCAAATTTGCCCACACCATCCTCAAAATAAGCCAACATCACGGCAAAATCTTCCTGCTGGGCGACAAAGTTATTGGTACCGTCAATGGGATCAATCACCCAAACAGAACCTTGACCGACTGCAGCACGTAAACAACCCTCTTCCGCGCAAATCAAGTCCTCAGGATAGGAGGACTTGATCCGATCAACCAAGAGTTGCTGGACCTCCTTGTCCAAACGCGTCACCAAGTCGGTAGGGGAAGACTTGCGCTCAACCTGCAAATCTTCTTTCATGTGAGCCAAAATATAGTCAGCAACGTCCTGCACAATCTGTTTGGCAAATTCAAATTTAGTTTCCAAGAGAAATCTTCCCTTCCCTTTTTTCTTTTGCTAATTGAACCGCATGATAGAAGGAATAACCGCTAGCCGTTTCAAATTCGCGGCCTAGGCGCTTTTCTTCACTTTTACTCGGAACGACAGACTTAAATTCCTTGTAAGACTCTAGCAGTTTTTTTGCTTCTACCTTATCTTCATAGGCAGCTTCAACATCATTAAAAAAAGAAAGCACTGAAGCAAGTTCTTCAGTGCTCCACGACAAATCTAGTGGGTAACTATACTGTTTGTTCATCTATCCTATACCAGCTCTCAATGTTGCTTCTTTCAATTCTTGTTTACGGTAACTACGAGGGAGAAAAGCACGAATCTCATCTTCATTAAAACCGATCTGCATGCGTTTGGTATCTATAATAATTGGGCGACGCAAAAGACTAGGATATTGCTCAATCAACTGAAGCAACTCCGATACCGAGATACTCTCTACATCAATATCTAATTTTTGGAAGATTTTTGAACGAGTTGAAATGATGTCATCAGTACCATTTTCGGTCAAGGAAAGAATATGTTGTAATTCTTTTCTTGTTAAAGGACTAGTCATAATATTATGCTCTTGAAAGGGCACTTTATGCGTCTCTAACCAAGCCTTTGCCTTACGACATGATGTACAACTCGGTGATAAAAATAGTGTAATCATGCTTTTCTCTTCTTTAATCTATACTTGCTATTTCTATTATACAAAAAAAATAAAGCGCTTGACTAGGTATTTTTAGAAAAAAAAGC
>JXRG01000069.1:0-263 GCA_000831085.1 Streptococcus sp. DBCMS | reverse complement strand
TTTCTACAGTCGCAACCAATTGACCTTGACCGTTATCTGCTACAGTCACTTTAACTGTGTGAGATTCTGTTGAGTATGTCACACCTGCTTCTGTTCCTGATTTCTCAGTAATAGTGTAAGTGTGCTCTCCTGCTTCTGTGTAGTTGACGTTGAAGACAACTTCACCTGAAGCAGCGTTCTTAGCTTCCGCTACAACTGCATCTTTTTCTTTCAATTCGAAAGTATAAGCATCAGCCACAAGCTCTTTACCATTCAAGACTTTC
>JXRG01000068.1:0-268 GCA_000831085.1 Streptococcus sp. DBCMS | reverse complement strand
GAAGAAGAGACTCAAACCCCTGGTGTTAAAGGTGTCAGAACTATTGTTCACGAAGATACTATTGACAACCGAAACAATACTGTGATCTCGTCTCGTGTTGTCTCTGACGAACAAACCGAGCCTGTCAAACAGATCGTACTTGTGGGAACAAAACCACTTACTGTAACTACTCAAAGAACTGAGAAACAGGATATTGATTTTGATATCGTTAAAGTTCCTTCTGACAAGCTATTTGTTGGAGAAGAAGAGACTCAAACCCCTGGTGTTA
>JXRG01000067.1:0-268 GCA_000831085.1 Streptococcus sp. DBCMS | reverse complement strand
TAACACCAGGGGTTTGAGTCTCTTCTTCTCCAACAAATAGCTTGTCAGAAGGAACTTTAACGATATCAAAATCAATATCCTGTTTCTCAGTTCTTTGAGCAGTTACAGTGAGTGGTTTTGTTCCAACTAATACAATCTGTTTGACAGGCTGAGTTTGTTCGTCAGAGATAACACGAGACGAGATCACAGTATTGTTTCGGTTGTCAATAGTATCTTCGTGAACAATAGTTCTGACACCTTTAACACCAGGGGTTTGAGTCTCTTCTTC
>JXRG01000066.1:0-277 GCA_000831085.1 Streptococcus sp. DBCMS | reverse complement strand
CAGTTGTTTCTTGGGATTGATGAAATAGCATCATAGCCATAATACTTGGCCATGTCTACCAATTTACGGGCAATTGGGAAGCTACCGATCTGCGTCTTGGCAGTCTCGCCTCTCAAAATTTTGGGGCAGTCGGTGATAACTAGGCGCATCTTTTCTCCAAGAGGTTTAACCAAATCTCCAGTTGTTTCTTGGGATTGATGAAATAGCATCATAGCCATAATACTTGGCCATGTCTACCAATTTACGGGCAATTGGGAAGCTACCGATCTGCGTCTTG
>JXRG01000065.1:0-284 GCA_000831085.1 Streptococcus sp. DBCMS | reverse complement strand
ATATAAAAAGGAGGATGTGGGATTCGAACCCACGCACGCTTTTACACGCCTGACGGTTTTCAAGACCGTTCCCTTCAGCCGGACTTGGGTAATCCTCCAATAAATAGTCCGTACGGGATTCGAACCCGTGTTACCGCCGTGAAAAGGCGGTGTCTTAACCCCTTGACCAACGGACCATATTTATAAATGGGCACGAGTGGACTCGAACCACCGACCTCACGCTTATCAGGCGTGCGCTCTAACCACCTGAGCTACGCGCCCAAGTTCAAAAACTTGGTATGAAC
>JXRG01000064.1:0-296 GCA_000831085.1 Streptococcus sp. DBCMS | reverse complement strand
CCTGAAGCAGCGTTCTTAGCTTCCGCTACAACTGCATCTTTTTCTTTCAATTCGAAAGTATAAGCATCAGCCACAAGCTCTTTACCATTCAAGACTTTCTTAGCTTTGATTGTCGCGCTTGTTGAAGCTGCTTTATAAGTGTTAGTGAAGACACGTTCTGCAGTCGGATTTTCTACAGTCGCAACCAATTGACCTTGACCGTTATCTGCTACAGTTACTTTAACTGTGTGAGATTCTGTTGAGTAGGTCACACCTGCTTCTGTTCCTGATTTCTCAGTAATAGTGTAAGTGTGCTC
>JXRG01000063.1:0-304 GCA_000831085.1 Streptococcus sp. DBCMS | reverse complement strand
TCTTTACCATCTTTAACGAATGTACGACCTGTTTCAGTTCCAGCAGGATCATGTGTGATTACCCATGTACCTGTGTTACCTTCTGAGTCTTCACCACGTTCTGTTGTTACTGATGGGTTCTTACCGTCTTTGATGATTGTTTCTGTTGTTTCGCCACCTGGGTTTACAACTTTAACTGTGTGAGTACCATCTTGGTTATCTTTAACGGTTACAGTTGGTGTCTTACCATCTTTACCATTCTTGATAACTGTCTCGGTTGTTGTTCCATCTGGGTTCACAACTTTAACTGTGTGGGTACCGTCTT
>JXRG01000062.1:0-344 GCA_000831085.1 Streptococcus sp. DBCMS | reverse complement strand
TTCTGTTCCTGATTTCTCAGTAATAGTGTAAGTGTGCTCTCCTGCTTCTGTGTAGTTGACGTTGAAGACAACTTCACCTGAAGCAGCGTTCTTAGCTTCTGCTACAACTGCATCTTTTTCTTTCAATTCGAAAGTATAAGCATCAGCCACAAGCTCTTTACCATTCAAGACTTTCTTAGCTTTGATTGTCGCACTTGTTGAAGCTGCTTTATAAGTGTTAGTGAAGACACGTTCTGCATTCGGATTTTCTACAGTCGCAACCAATTGACCTTGACCGTTATCTGCTACAGTCACTTTAACTGTGTGAGATTCTGTTGAGTATGTCACACCTGCTTCTGTTCCTG
>JXRG01000061.1:0-349 GCA_000831085.1 Streptococcus sp. DBCMS | reverse complement strand
CTCTGTGTCACCGTTTGGAAGTTTCTTAGTCTCTACGAAGCGGTAACCTGGGATATCTTTCTTAGGTTGTTCGCCGTCTTCTGTTGGATAACCTGGAATGTCATTGCCTTCCTTATCCTTGTGACTAGTCTTCACTTTTTCGTAGACATGTTCTGTGTCACCGTTTGGAAGTTTCTTAGTCTCTACGAAGCGGTAACCTGGGATATCTTTCTTAGGTTGTTCGCCGTCTTCGGTTGGATAACCTGGAATGTCATTGCCTTCCTTATCCTTATGACTGGTCTTAACCTTCTCATAAACGTGCTCTGTGTCACCGTTTGGAAGTTTCTTAGTCTCTACGAAGCGGTAACCT
>JXRG01000060.1:0-368 GCA_000831085.1 Streptococcus sp. DBCMS | reverse complement strand
ATTAATTATGAAGATTTATTAAGAGTTGGCTACTCTCTAGGGAAGGATGTTCAGGAACTCTTTCCTTATTATCAAGGGATCCTCTCCAATTTAAAAGAAGTCGTCTCCGAGGGAGTCTCCTTTTATCGTGCAGTTGATGTCTTTGCACTGGGAGTTCTCTATAGTGAGCGCAAGGAAGAGTTTTTGGATGATTTGAAGGCTATTTATGAGCAAATGGACCACACAGATGGCTTGATTGAATACTACATGGTTTATCTATTCCATGACAAGATAGTTCCTTTCCATTCGATTTTAGAGTATCAAAATATGATTGAAGACACTTATGAGAGTGTAGCTAAGGCGCAGGGCTTCTGGTACTATAGCCACTC
>JXRG01000006.1:0-92831 GCA_000831085.1 Streptococcus sp. DBCMS | reverse complement strand
AATTAAAAGAAGATCATACATATGAAATAGTTTAATTCAAATTTGGAGATTATAAATGAGAACTATTGTTTTACAAATACATTATAAAAATATCGAACTGACTCGAGAGTGTCGACTTACTCTCATTGATAGTGAGGAACTGTGCGTGATTGATATAACAGTGGAAAATCAAACGACAAGGTATGAAGCTGACTCATTTTTTCAGGCATTGGTAGAGATTCGTCAAGATTTAGAAAAAGAAGGTGGTATAATACAATGTAACGGTTCAGATAGACGAGTATTTCCATCACCGCTACAAATGGCTATGGGAGGAGAGAAAGCATATTTGTTGGAATTGGGTCGGCAAGCAAGGATTCAGAATGTATATAATATCTTTGATACAGACAAATCGGATTTAGACTGTGTCACAGTTCTTGAACAGAGGGAATTCTATAATCAATGGTTTCATAGTTTAGGAAATCAATAGTTGGCGATAAAATGATTTTTATAACACCGAACTTAGGTTAGATTTATGAATTTATGTTTATTAACATGTCTAGTATAGTTACACAAACCTAATCAAACTTCGTTAGAGAAGTAGGAGATAGTTGTTCACAGTAGTCCAGATTTAAAAGTTACTTGCGATACTATCTAATTAATTTTAAAAACTAGAGGTAAAGAACATGGAACATGTTGAGATAAAGAAGAAACAGGATAAGATAAATCAGACTGACTATTGGGATTGTCGGATTCTAGATTTACAAATATTATATTTTGGTGATGAAGTTCATCTGTATATAGAAAGTTATAACGAGAATAAAGTAGATTTAGAGGAATGTTGGAAGGTAAGTTTTATTAGTTGTGTGGAATTAGATTATGAAACTGACGCTCAAAGTCGAAAAAATTTTAAAGTAAAAGATTTTGCGAAAAATCAGTTATACACTTGCCAAGAGATATTACTTGAACATTACGATGATAGTTTTTTAAAAACTACGATTGTTTTGGAGGGATTAGTAATGCTAAATATTATTTCTAGAGATGTTATTGTTGCGAAGATCAAACAATCAGAACATGATTTTTTCTGGAAGAGCACTATTTAAATCTTTAATATAGGGAACTAGGGACGGCCTTATAGGAAACATTAAGTACGTGTGTAAACATACTAAAATTAAGGCATCAGATTTAAAACTACACCAATAATGAAAATATAGGGAGAAAATCAAACATGACAGATAAACAAATAAAATTTTTTAAAGAATTAGAAATAATACAGGAGCAAGCTGTAAATATGAATATCTCTCAAAGTAATTTAACTAAAGAGGAGTTACTATTTAATGTAAGTTATGATACTGTGGTTTTAATGATGGAACTTCTTGATGGCTACCGTAATATGATATTAGAGTTATCAGATAAAGACAGTGGAGAAATTCTCAATAAGGATATACAGTTACATGATGGAGTTGTTGATTTTTTGAAGTCATTCTAGTGTAGTTACCAACGAGTAACAACACGAATAGAAGCCAAGCGCTAACAAGTGGCTCAGTCTGCTTATGATCCTGCAAATAGGATTTGAGGCCTCCTCAACCATCCGAGAAGTGAGTTAGTCTAGATTATGTTAAAAAAGCAGTATACAATAGTTTAGTTCCAAGTAAAACGATAGATTTAGGCCCAAATATCCAATCCTATAGTAGACGAACGGATGCAGAATCCATGGAATACTTGAAGAAAAACTATCCAGATTCTTATAATTTTATTCGAAGTTTAGAAGAGGGGAAAAATGATTTGCAAGATTATATTGATTAACAAGAAAGAGGTCGTTAAATGAATAAAAAAATGTTTTATACCTTATCTATAGGGGCTTTTGTAATCATGCTACTACCGCTCTCTTTCATTTTTTTTAAGCCACGGTATAGTAATGTTTTTGAAGAAATTTATCATGACGAGTACCATCATGCTACATCTTCTTTTTTACGTACGAATTCTACTTTAAATAGGGTGCCAGATATGGAAGTAAATAAAACAGGAGGTCTACTTTACGGTTCAGTTTCAGAAAAGTATCGTTCAGAAGTCTTACCTACAGGAGTTGAGAGTATTTCGTACAGTTTCCACTTTCCAGATGGTAAACTAGATAATGGAGAAATGTCTATAAACTTTCGATTCATGCATAGCAGTGGAGGTGTTATAGAGATATATTATAAGTATAATCACGATTCTGATAAATTGGTGCAGTCTATAAACATTGTTGATGAAAAAAGGTTGACAGAACCCAATCAAATTATGGAGTATATGCAGGAGAAAAAAATTAATCTTTCACCATACTTTACTAAAAGTGAAGAATTGTTATGAAATAAGATTATTCCAGACTGGCTTTCCGTCTATCCTAGTCAATTTTCAGCTGAAAATTGGGGTAACGTAAAGATGATTGGCGAAAACGCGATAGATTAACAAAAAGTCTCACTTCATGCTCTATGATGTTGTTCTGGAACGCTGGTTCAAAAACGGTAGCCAACGCTACTAGGTTGACAATCTTGGAGATGTAGAGATTGTACCACTAAGTTTTTCTGAATAGAGTAACCGATTTTTAGGCTCTCATTATTTAGTTGCTCTATATTGAACGGATATCTTCTTTTGTAATACAAACATGCAAAGACTCTTGAAGAAGGATTTCTGATTTCTTCAAGAATTTTATGTTAACATATTTTCATTTATGCTATAATGTTCTTAATGAATTTTCAGAAAGGAAACTCAATGTCCTACAAATTTCTACTTTTCGATCTTGATCACACCTTGCTTGATTTTGATGCTGCTGAGGATGTGGCACTGACGCAACTTTTAAAAGAAGAAGGAGTTGCAGACATTCAAGCCTATAAAGACTATTATGTTCCTATGAACAAGGCTCTCTGGAAAGACT
Source organism: Streptococcus sp. DBCMS (assembly GCA_000831085.1). Classification (GTDB taxonomy): domain Bacteria; phylum Bacillota; class Bacilli; order Lactobacillales; family Streptococcaceae; genus Streptococcus. Next base: position 89,941 of record JXRG01000006.1, on the reverse strand, counting down.
TGGAGCAAAAGAAAATTAGTAAACAAGAGCTGGTTAACACGCGCTTTTCACGTTTGTTTGCTCATTTTGGACTGGAGAAAGACGGTACTTTACTTGCTCAGCGTTATCAATTTTACTTAGCCCAACAGGGACAAACTCTTTCGGGCGCTCATGAACTCTTGGACAGCCTCATCGAACGTGATTATGACTTGTATGCTGCGACAAATGGAATAACTGCCATTCAGACAGGTCGTTTGGCTCAATCGGGTCTTGCTCCCTATTTCAACCATGTCTTTATCTCTGAGCAGTTGCAAACACAAAAACCTGATGTACTATTCTATGAAAAAATCGGTCAGCAGATTGCAGGATTTAGCAAAGAAAAGACGCTGATGATTGGAGATTCCCTAACTGCTGATATTCAAGGTGGTAATAATGCTGGAATTGACACTATCTGGTACAACCCTCATCGCCTTGAAAATCACACACAAGCCCAGCCAACTTATGAAGTCCATTCTTATCAAGACTTACTGGATTGTTTGGATACTATGTAGTGCTTTTTCTAAGAGGGGATGATATGGAAACTAAAGTCATTGAAGAGATTGACAACTTACTAAATCTCATAGAGCAGTATCAGTTAAAAGGTGTGGTTGCTCAAGTAAATACGTTAAAAGAGTTAAAGTATATCATAAGCAATCATATAGAGTTAAGTACTCGAGAGAAGATGAATATCCACTATTCACTCTTTCTCCCTAGGGGTGGTTTATCTGAACTCTACTATATGGACGCTAATCTTGAACGGATGATGTCTGTAAATAATCAACTTTCCTATGCTATTGATACAATCGAAAAGTTTCTAATAGCTGATTGATACTGTAAATACTAATGTCCAATACTAGGATGAATAACAGTATATATAAGAACTGTAAAAAGTGGTTTAGATAGCCACTTTTTGCTATAATAGAGGCAGTAAAAATGAAGGAATAGTAAACGATGTCAAGACCAGAACTTTCTCTTTATGAACCATTGTATACACTAAAGGAAGTTGATCAGAATATCTGGATAGTAGATGGTGATTTGATTCAAATGGACATGAAGGTCTTCAAACTACCTTTTCAGACTCGTATGACAGTGGTTAAGTTAAATGATGGCAAACTCTGGATTCATTCTCCTATCGCGCCAAACGAGGAGCTCTTTACTGAACTGGACGCTTTGGGCAGAGTCGCTTACCTGATTTCACCAAATAAGATTCACTACGCCTATATTGAAGATTGGAAAAAAAGATATCCTTATGCACAAGCATGGTCTAGTCCAGGAGTTGAAGAGAGAGCAAAAAGTCAGAATGTCATGGTGAAATTTGATGCTCCTTTAACAGATAAGGCACCTGACTTATGGTCTGACGAGATTGATCAACTTATTTTTAAGGGAAGTTCTGTGATTGAAGAAGTGGTGTTTTTTCATAAATCAACTAAAACACTCATTGTAACGGACCTTATAGAGAATTTTGAACCAGAAAAGATAGCTAGTCCAATCCGAAGAAAAATCTATCGTTTAGCTCGTGTAACAGCCCCTGATGGTCAAACTCCTATTGACTATCGGATGACTTTTTTAGGAAGACAAAGGGAAGCAAAGGTTTCCTTTTCCCGTATGTTAAACTGGAAACCGGATAAAATCATACTTGCACATGGTTTATGCTTTTTTAAAAATGGTACGGATGAATTAAGACGTGCTTTTAGATGGATACGATAAAGGAGAGAAAGATGCAACACTCATCTTGGCATGCTTTGATTAAGGAGCAATTACCTGAGGGGTATTTCGGGAAAATCAATCAGTTTATGGATCAGGTCTATGCTCAGGGAACTGTATACCCACCCAAGAAAAAAGTTTTTCAGGCTCTATTAACTACACCGCTTGAAGAGGTTAAGGTGGTGATTCTGGGGCAGGATCCTTATCATGGACCAGGTCAGGCGCAGGGCTTGAGTTTTTCTGTTCCTGACTCTCTCCCAGCTCCGCCGTCCTTGCAAAATATCTTGAAAGAATTGTCAGATGACATCGGGGTTAAGAAATCTCATGATTTGACAGCTTGGGCTGAGCAAGGAGTCTTACTTCTCAATACTTGCTTGACGGTTCCTGCTGGTCAGGCCAATGGTCATGCTGGGCAGATATGGGAGCCTTTTACGGATGCTGTGATTCGGGTGGTCAATGATCTAGACAGACCAGTCGTTTTTGTACTCTGGGGAGCCTATGCACGTAAGAAGAAAGTCTTGGTTACCAATCCTCATCACTTGATTATTGAATCAGCTCACCCAAGTCCTTTATCTGTTTACAGAGGATTTTGGGGTTCCAAGCCTTTTTCCAAGGCTAATGCATTCTTAAGAGAGACAGGACAAGAGCCAATCGATTGGCTTAGATAAGGAGAGAAGATGCCTCAGTTAGCGACGATTTGCTACATTGACAACGGAAAAGAACTACTCATGCTCCATCGCAATAAAAAGCCCAATGATGTCCATGCTGGTAAATGGATTGGTGTGGGTGGTAAGCTAGAGCGAGGAGAGACTCCTCAGGAATGCGCGGCGCGTGAAATCCTCGAGGAAACGGGGCTCAAAGCCAAGCCTGTTCTAAAAGGCGTTATCACTTTTCCTGAGTTCACACCAGATTTAGACTGGTACACTTATGTTTTTAAAGTGACGGAGTTTGAGGGTGACTTGATTGACTGCAATGAGGGGACCTTAGAATGGGTTCCCTATGATGAAGTCTTGAGCAAGCCGACTTGGGAAGGTGACCACACCTTTGTTGAGTGGCTTTTAGAGGATAAACCCTTCTTTTCAGCTAAGTTTGTGTATGATGGGGATAAATTGTTGGATACCCAAGTTGATTTTTATGAATAAAGGAGAAAGCAAATGCTACTAATCAAAAATGGTCGTGTCATGGATCCTAAGTCTGGTTTGGATCAAGTGTGTGATGTTTTGGTCCAAGACGGAAAAATTGTCAAGATTGCGCCCGAAATCAAGAAAGAAGGAGTAGAGCTAATTGATGCTACTGGTCTAGTAGTTGCTCCTGGCTTGGTTGATATCCATGTCCATTTCCGTGAACCCGGTCAGACTCACAAGGAAGACATCCATACTGGGGCACTAGCGGCTGCTGCAGGTGGCTTTACAACTGTTGTCATGATGGCCAATACTAGTCCAACCATCTCGGATGTGGAAACTTTGCAAGAAGTTCTCCAATCTGCTGCCAAGGAACAAATCAATGTCAAGACGGTTGCGACCATTACTAAGAATTTTAATGGCCAAGACTTGACAGACTTTAAGGCACTTTTGGAAGCTGGAGCCGTTGGTTTTTCTGATGATGGTATTCCACTTGAAAGTAGCAAGGTTCTCAAAGAAGCCTTGGAAGAAGCCAAAAAGCTTAATACCTTTATTAGCCTTCATGAGGAAGATCCCGGATTGAACGGCATTCTTGGATTTAATGAAAATATTGCTAAAGAACATTTCCATATTTGTGGTGCGACAGGGGTGGCAGAATACGCTATGATTGCGCGTGATGTTATGATTGCCTATGCAACCAAGGCCCATGTTCACATCCAGCATTTGTCTAAGGAAGAAAGTGTCAAGGTAGTGGAATTCGCTCAAGGTTTGGGAGCGCAAGTCACAGCAGAAGTAGCGCCACAACATTTCTCTAAGACGGAAGCTCTCCTTTTGACACAAGGAAGCAATGCCAAAATGAATCCTCCGCTTCGTTTGGAATCAGACCGTCGTGCCGTTATCGAGGGTCTCAAGTCAGGTGTTATCTCTGTGATTGCAACGGACCACGCGCCTCACCATGCAGATGAGAAAAATGTAGAAGATATCACCAAAGCGCCATCTGGTATGACTGGCTTAGAAACCTCTCTTTCTCTTGGTTTGACTTATTTGGTGGAAGCTGGTGAGTTAAGCTTGATGGAATTACTAGAAAAAATGACTGTTAATCCAGCCAAACTTTACAACTTTGAAGCTGGTTACTTGGCTGAGAATGGTCCAGCGGATATCACGATCTTTGACGCCAAGGCTGATCGTCTTGTGGACTCCCACTTTGCTTCAAAAGCAGCTAATTCACCATTTATCGGTGAAACTTTAAAAGGGCAGGTCAAATATACTATCTGTAAGGGACAAATCGTCTACCAAAACTAGATGGGACTCTGCTCTATAAACTATAAGAATAGAGAGCGTATATGTATCGAACCCATCAATTTAAAGATAAGTTTGTCTTATTTCTTAAGATATTTTTCCCTATCCTGATTTATCAGTTTGCTAATTATTCTGCCTCTTTTGTTGATACAACCATGACTGGGCAGTACAATACCATGGACTTGGCTGGTGTATCAACTGCAACGAGTCTATGGAATCCTTTCTTTACTTTTTTAACAGGTATTGTTTCGGCCATGGTTCCCATCATAGGCCATCATCTGGGACGAGGCAAAAAGGAAGAAGTGGCATCTGACTTTTACCAATTTATCTACTTGGCTTTCGGGTTGTCTTTGGTCTTGCTTGGCATGGTAGTATTCTTAGCACCGCCTGTCTTAAACCATATCGGACTAGAAGCTCAAGTTGCGACGGTTGCAGTTTCTTATCTTTGGTACCTTTCTATCGGGATTATTCCCTTGTTGCTTTTTAGTGTCATTCGGTCATTGTTAGATTCTCTTGGTTTGACCAAGCTATCTATGTACCTCATGCTTTTGTTACTTCCGCTAAATAGTGGTTTTAACTATCTTTTGATATATGGAGCTCTTGGTTTTCCAGAGCTTGGTGGTGCAGGAGCAGGTCTAGGAACTTCGCTAGCCTATTGGGTTTTATTGGGCATTTCTCTTCTTGTTTTGTTCAAACAAGAAAGATTAAAAGCGTTACATCTTGAAAAACGCATTCCACTAAATATAGATAAAATCAAGGAAGGTGTTCGATTAGGTCTACCAATCGGGGGAACCGTCTTTGCGGAAGTGGCTATTTTCTCCGTAGTGGGACTAATCATGGCTAAGTTTTCATCGCTCATCATCGCCAGTCACCAATCAGCTATGAATTTTTCCAGCCTCATGTACGCTTTTCCCATGAGTATTTCCTCTGCTATGGCGATTGTTGTGTCTTACGAGGTGGGGGCTAAACGTTTTGAGGATGCAAAAACCTATGCTAGTCTGGGGAGAATAACAGCCTTATTTTTGCTTGTCTTACCCTATCCTTTCTCTACATTTTTAGAAATCGTGTAGCAAGTCTATATGGGAATGACTCTCAGTTCATTGAAACAACTGCTGTATTTCTAACCTACAGTCTCTTTTTCCAATTAGCTGATACCTTTGCAGCTCCGCTCCAGGGGATTCTAAGAGGCTATAAGGACACTATCGTTCCTTTCTATCTTGGCTTAATTGGGTATTGGGGAGTAGCCATACCTCTAGGATACCTACTAGATCAAGTAACTGACTTAGGGGCATTTACCTACTGGATTGGGTTAATTGCCAGCTTGATTGTTTCTGGTTGTTTGTACCAATGGCGTTTGAAAACTGTAATGAAAAGATTGAGCTAATTTTAAGAAATTATCCTGAAAAATGACTTTGTGAAAAAATACTCTAACTAGAGAGAATCCCTGTTTTAACAGGGATTTATTTTTTTATATTGTGAAATTTTATTAACCATATACTTTGACAGCGTATACTAAAAAAGGTAAAATAGTAAGGTAAGTACAAAGTTAGAAAGGCAAGATTATGTCAACTTTAGATAAAAATCTTTTGCTAGAGATGTTCCGTAAGATGGAAGAAATCCGTCGCATGGACTTAAAAATTGCTCAGTTAGTGAAAAAGGGAAAAGTTCCCGGTATGACTCACTTTTCTGTTGGAGAGGAAGCTGCTAACGTTGGAGCGATGTTGGCTCTCAACCCAGATGACCTGATTACTTCCAACCACCGTGGTCATGGTCAAGCTATCGCCAAAGGGATTGACCTCAATGGAATGATGGCAGAAATCCTTGGTAAGTACACCGGTACTTGTAAAGGAAAAGGTGGTTCCATGCATATTGCTGACCTTGATGCTGGTAACCTCGGTGCCAATGGTATCGTAGGTGGTGGTATGGGAATCGCTGTTGGTGCAGCCCTCAGTCAGCAAATGCAAAACACTGGAAAAATTGTCGTTTGCTTCTTTGGGGATGGAGCGACTAACGAAGGTGTCTTCCACGAAGCAGTGAACATGGCTTCTATCTGGAATCTTCCAGTCATTTTCTACTGCATTAACAACGGTTATGGGATCTCTGCGGATATCAAGAAAATGACCAATGTAGAGCATATTCATCAACGTAGCGCTGCTTATGGAATTCCTGGAATGTTTATTGAAGACGGAAACAATGTCATTGATGTTTATGAAGTATTTAAGAAAGCTGTAGACCATGTTCGTGGTGGTAATGGACCAGTCTTGATTGAAAGTGTCACTTATCGTTGGCTTGGTCACTCATCATCTGACCCTGGTAAATATCGTACGCGTGAAGAAGTGGAATTGTGGAAACAAAAAGACCCAATCGAAAACCTTCGTAACTACCTCGTTGAAAATAACATTGCAAGTGCCGAAGAATTGGAAGAAATCCAAGCGCAAGTCAAGGAAGCAGTAGAAGCTTCTGTTAAATTTGCAGAAGAAAGTCCATTCCCACCACTAGAATCAGCATTTGAAGATATTTACGCAGACTAAGGAGAAAGAGATAAAATGGAAACAAAAACAATGTCGTTCCGTGACACCATTATCCTTGCTATGTCTGAGGAAATGCGTCGCGATGAAAATGTATTCTTGATGGGAGAAGATGTCGGTGTCTTCGGAGGAGACTTCGGAACTTCTGTCGGAATGCTCGAAGAATTTGGTCCAGAACGTATCCGTGACTGTCCGATTTCTGAAGCTGCCATCTCTGGAGCAGCAGCAGGAGCAGCCATGACAGGACTTCGTCCAATCGTCGATATGACCTTCATGGACTTCTCGGTTATTGCCATGGACAATATCGTCAACCAAGCTGCTAAAACACGTTACATGTTTGGTGGAAAAGGTCAGGTTCCAATGACTGTCCGTTGTGCAGCTGGTAATGGAGTTGGTTCTGCAGCTCAGCACTCTCAGTCTCTAGAGTCTTGGTTTACACACATCCCTGGTCTCAAGGTTGTTGCTCCAGGTACACCTGCGGATATGAAAGGACTGCTCAAGTCTTCTATCCGTGATAACAACCCAGTCATCGTTCTTGAGTACAAGTCGGAATTTAACCAAAAAGGGGAAGTACCAGTTGATCCAGGCTACACAATCCCACTTGGAGTTGGTGAAATCAAACGTGAAGGTACAGATGTAACAGTCGTTACTTATGGAAAAATGCTTCGCCGTGTGGTTCAAGCTGCAGAAGAATTAGCAGAAGAGGGAATTTCAGTTGAAATTGTGGACCCACGTACCCTCGTTCCACTTGATAAGGATATCATCATTAATTCAGTGAAGAAGACTGGTAAGGTCGTTCTGGTCAACGACGCCCACAAAACAAGTGGCTATATCGGAGAGATTTCAGCTATTATTTCAGAATCAGAAGCATTTGATTATCTAGACGCACCAATCCGCCGTTGTGCAGGAGAAGATGTACCGATGCCTTATGCACAAAACCTAGAAAATGCAATGATTCCAACAGTTGAAAGCATCAAAGATGCAATCCGAAAAACTTATAACAAAGAATAGAATTACATAATATAAATTATGTAAAATAATGGTTGTTTGTAACTTTAGTAACTTAAGACATGTGTTGTATTCAAGTGATTTGAAGAGTTGCGACATGAGTGAGTTGAATCGATAATATTCGACAAAAAACTTAGTAAGTCTACTAGGTTGACCGCCTGATAGCGGCAACCGTAGTAATTTGAGACACGTTCCGTGTCCAAGTTACTTGTAGAGTTGAACACGGGCTAAAAGCTCGGAAAAAAGATAAATCTCCTTAGCTTCATCGAAGCCTACGTAGATTTCCTATTTTTCATTCGCTTTTTGACGCCCTTAGTATCATGTAATTGAATTCGGACGGAGATCTGCGAAAAAAAGATAGATTTCCTTGTGTTCATCGAACACATCGTCAATCTCCTATTTTTTCATTGCCCTCTTCGTCCTTAATATCTTATATTCGAACACGGGCTAAAGTCTGTGTGAAAAAGATAAACTTTCCTAGAAACTAAAGTTTCTTCGTCAAGTTTCCTATTTTCACTTTGACTTTTTCGCCCTTTGTATCATAAATAGAATTGGAGAGGTCATGGCTGATGACAAGCTAAGAGCGACTCCTGCGGCTAGAAAGTTAGCGGATGATCTAGGGATCAACCTCTACGACGTTTCTGGCTCAGGTGCAAACGGTCGTGTCCACAAAGAAGACGTGGAAACTTATAAAGACACAAATGTGGTTCGCATTTCGCCACTTGCAAAACGAATTGCCCTCGAACATAACATTGCTTGGCAGGAAATCCAAGGAACGGGTCATCGTGGTAAGATCATGAAGAAGGACGTTTTGGCCTTTCTTCCTGAAAACATCGAAAACGATACCATCAAATCTCCTGCTCAAATTGAAAAAGCGGAAGAAGTTCCAGACAATATCACTCCTTATGGTGAAATTGAGCGTATTCCAATGACACCAATGCGTAAGGTAATCGCCCAACGTATGGTTGAATCCTACCTAACTGCGCCAACCTTCACGCTCAACTATGATGTCGATATGTCTGAAATGCTAGCTCTTCGTAAGAAGGTTCTTGAACCAATCATGGAAGCAACTGGTAAGAAAATTACGGTTACTGACCTTCTTTCACTTGCTGTTGTTAAGACATTGATGAAACATCCTTACATCAATGCTTCATTGACCGAAGACGGCAAGACTATTATCACTCATAATTATGTCAACCTTGCTATGGCAGTTGGAATGGATAATGGATTGATGACACCTGTTGTTTATAATGCTGAAAAGATGAGCCTTTCAGAGTTGGTTGTAGCCTTCAAAGATGTCATTGGTCGCACCTTGGAAGGTAAATTAGCTCCAAGTGAACTTCAAAATTCGACATTCACAATCAGTAACTTGGGAATGTTTGGCGTTCAGTCCTTTGGTCCGATCATCAACCAACCCAACTCAGCTATTCTGGGTGTAAGTTCGACAATCGAGAAACCAGTTGTTGTCAATGGTGAGATTGTTATCCGACCAATCATGAGTCTAGGATTAACCATTGACCACCGTGTCGTAGATGGTATGGCTGGTGCTAAGTTTATGAAAGACTTGAAAGCCTTGATTGAGAATCCAATCTCAATGTTGGTTTAAAAATACAGTATTTATTTTTAGAGATATAGATAAAGGAAGTAAGACATGGCCTTAGAAGTAATTATGCCAAAAGCCGGCGTGGATATGACAGAAGGACAAATCGTCCAATGGAATAAAAAAGTCGGAGAATTTGTAAAAGAAGGAGAAATCCTTTTGGAAATCATGACTGACAAAGTCAGCATGGAATTGGAAGCTGAAGAAGATGGATACTTGATTGCTATCCTTAAAGGAGATGGTGAAACTGTTCCAGTAACTGAAGTTATTGGTTACCTTGGAGAAGAAGGGGAAAACATCCCAACAGCTGGATCGGCTGCACCAGAATCAAAACCTGCGCCTGCAGCTAGCGCCTCAAACGACGACGGCAAGAGCGATGATGCCTTTGATATCGTTGTGATTGGTGGAGGTCCTGCTGGATATGTAGCAGCCATTAAAGCTGCCCAACTCGGTGGTAAGGTTGCCCTTGTTGAGAAATCTGAACTTGGTGGAACTTGCTTGAACCGTGGCTGTATCCCAACTAAGACCTACCTTCACAACGCTGAAATCATCGAAAACATCGGTCATGCAGCAAACCGTGGTATCGTCATCGAAAATCCAAACTTCACTGTAGATATGGATAAACTTTTAGAAACTAAATCTAAAGTTGTCAATACCTTGGTAGGTGGTGTTGCTGGTCTCCTTCGTAGCTACGGAGTTACTGTTCATAAAGGAATTGGTACCATCACTAAAGACAAGAATGTCTTGGTAAATGGTTCTGAATTGCTTGAAACCAAGAAAATCATCCTTGCTGGTGGTTCAAAAGTCAGCAAGATTAACGTTCCTGGTATGGAATCTCCACTTGTGATGACAAGTGATGACATTCTTGAAATGAACGAAGTTCCAGAGAGCCTCGTAATCATCGGTGGTGGCGTTGTCGGTATTGAACTCGGCCAAGCCTTCATGACATTTGGTTCAAAAGTGACTGTTATTGAAATGATGGACCGTATTGTTCCAGCTATGGATGCGGAAGTTTCTAAGAATCTTCGCTTGATCCTTGAGCGCAAAGGAATGACTATCTTAACAGGTACAAAACTGCAAGAAATCATCGAGGAAAATGGTCAACTTCGTATCAAGGTTGAAGGAAAAGACGATATCATTGCAAATAAAGCTCTTCTTTCAATCGGTCGTGTACCAGACCTTGAAGGAATTGGCGATGTTGAGTTTGAATTGGATCGTGGTCGTATTAAGGTCAATGAGTACATGGAAACTTCTGTTCCTGGAATCTACGCACCAGGTGACATCAACGGTACTAAAATGTTGGCGCACGCAGCTTTCCGTATGGGGGAAGTTGCTGCTGAAAATGCCCTCAAAGGAAACCATGCTGTTGCTAAATTGAACTTGACTCCAGCAGCTATCTACACTCTTCCTGAAGTAGCAGCAGTAGGTTTGACTGAAGAACAAGCACGTGAGAAATACGATGTAGCCATCGGTAAATTCAACTTTGCAGCCAACGGTCGTGCCATTGCATCGGATGCGGCTCAAGGTTTCGTAAAAGTTATCGCTGATAAGAAATACGGAGAAATCCTTGGTGTGCACATCATTGGTCCTGCAGCCGCAGAATTGATCAACGAGGCATCAAGTATCATCGAAATGGAAATCACTGTTGAAGAAATGCTGAAGACTATCCACGGACACCCAACCTACTCTGAAGTGATGTACGAAGCATTTGCGGATGTTCTAGGAATGGCCATCCATTCACCTAAGAAAAAATAAAACGAAGATAGATTAGACTGGAAGGTTATTTCCAGTCTCTATCGTATAAAAGGGATATCATGAAATACATTATCAATCATTCAAACGACACTGCTTTTAATATCGCCTTGGAAGAATATGCCTTTAAACACTTACTAGATGAGGATCAAATCTTCCTTCTTTGGATTAACAAACCTTCTATCATTGTTGGTCGTCACCAGAACACTATCGAAGAAATTAACCGTGATTATGTTCGAGAAAATGGCATTGAGGTAGTCCGCCGTATCAGTGGTGGTGGAGCTGTTTATCACGATTTAAACAACCTCAACTACACCATCATTTCAAAAGAAGATGAAAACAAGGCCTTTGACTTCAAGAGCTTCTCAACTCCAGTTATCAATACCTTGGCTCAACTAGGCGTTAAAGCTGAGTTCACAGGCCGTAATGACCTTGAGATTGATGGTAAGAAATTCTGTGGAAATGCCCAAGCCTATATCAATGGGCGTATCATGCACCACGGTTGCTTGTTATTTGACGTTGATTTATCAGTCCTTGCTAACGCCCTCAAGGTTTCAAAAGATAAATTTGAATCGAAAGGTGTGAAATCCGTCCGTGCTCGTGTCACAAATATTGTCAATGAATTACCAGAAAAAATCACAGTTGAAGAATTCCGTGATTTGCTATTGGAATACATGAAAAAAGAGTACCCTGAAATGACAGAGTATGTCTTCTCAGATGAGGAATTGGCTGAAATCAATCGAATCAAAGAAACTAAGTTTGGGACTTGGGACTGGAACTACGGTAAATCACCTGAATTTAACGTCCGTCGTGGTACAAAATTCACTAGTGGTAAGGTTGAAGTTTTTGCCAATGTCATTGAATCAAAAATCCAAGATATCAAGATTTACGGAGACTTCTTTGGTATCGAAGACGTTTCAGCTGTAGAAGATGTCCTTCGTGGCGTTAAGTACGAACGTGAAGATGTCCTTAAAGCTCTAGAAACTATTGATATTACACGCTACTTCGCTGGTATTAGCCGTGAAGAAATCGCTGAAGCAGTAGTGGGGTAAAAAGAAAAGAAGCTGGTTATATAACCAACTTCTTTTTTGAATATAAATTTACATAATTTATAATATGTAACAATCATAAACTATCTAAAGCATTCTTTTGTTCATCATTGACAATATGGGTATAGAGGTCAGTGACTTGTGTACTGGCATGTCCTAGCTGATGGCTGACCAAAACTTGCGATTTAGTAGCATCATAGAGCCTAGTTGCCAGAGTATGGCGTAGTTTGTGGGGAGTTACACGGACTTTGAAGTCCTCAGAGTATTTAGCAACCATCTTTTCAACGCTAGAAGCATCAATACGATTGGGAACACCTCGATAGAGTGTCAAAAAGAGAGCTGTATCCGTCTTTTCTGTCTTATAGCGTTGATTTCGAATGGCGAGATAATTCTCTAGATAAGGTTTTGCAAAGGCAGCGACATTGACCGAGTCGCGTTTTCCCCCTTTCCGAGTGACATCGATAACCATCATTTTGAGATTAAGGTCTCTTAGATCCAGATTAACTGCTTCAGATAAGCGGACACCAGACGCCAAGAGAAGGGCAATAATGGCTAAATCACGTTCTTTATTCTTATTAAATGATGAGAGAGCCCGATTTGAGAGCTGTTGTGGGTACTCCTGGTCGATATAAGTCAGAAAACCTTCTGTTTCATCACCTAGAAAGAGCTTTTGCTTGATGTTTTCAGCTCTGGCAGCAAGAGTTTCTTTCTTTTTCTTGGTTGAAACTTTCTTCATTACATTACGATAGAAATAGGGTTCTCCCTGGTTGTTTTCAACCTCCTCGGTTAGATACTTATAAAGACTGGAAAGTGCTGACAAGGTGCGATTGATGGTTGTCTGAGAGACACCTTGCTTGGTTGTATTAGCATTCAGCAAAGGTCGTTCACGTAGATAAAGAATAAAGCTTCTATGTCTTTTTTAGACATATTTTCCAAGACAGATAAAGGAATATCAGACATTTTATCAGCATTTGAAATTCCAGATTCTAAAACCCAGCTGAAAAATCGATCGTATTCCTTGAGATATTCGTACAGAGTTGTAAAACTGTAGGGCACAGCAAGCTTTGATTGGTAGTATTCCAAGACATACCAGGGCATGATTTGTTTTAGTTTGTCGATTCGTTCCAGTAAAATCTCACGTTTCATGTATTTTCTCCATAATTAAGTCTACTAGTAGTATAGCATAGACTCATATATTTTTCAAGAAAATTATAGTTTTTCGGAAAGATGTTATAAGTGTTTGATGGATTCTAGAAAAAACAAAGACCTGGTTCCACAATCATAAGAAACAGGTCTTTTGTGTGTATGTAATCCGGCAATATGTTTATATTTTAATTTCTCTAAAATATTGCAATTGCCATTTTTGTGTTGCTCGAGCTGTTGTATTTAAATTTGAGCACCAAGGAGGATAAAATCGCATAGACATTTTTCCATTGCTATCTTTTGTCGACAGAATGTTTTTACGAATAGCCACCTCGTTTGGAATAATGAATAGTCCCCTCTTATCATTATCAATGATAACGATTATAAGTTCATTTCCTAAGTCCTCATTGGTATAAGGAATGTTCTTGTTGTTTTGGTCTTTTTTCCAAAAAACTGTAAAATATCCTTCTTTTTTTGGTGTTCTTTTTGCCAAGCGGCATCTTTTATACCCTTGCTCTTCCTTTATATTGATAAGAATACCTTCGTATTTTTCATTGTATTTTTCTTCAATGAAATCAAAATCACCATAAAAATTATATAAAACATCGAGTATTTTCATTATGATGTATGTCCCCCTTAGCAAATAACTTTTCCAAAGAATAATACTGTTTCCAACAAAATCAGCTAACAACTATACTCATCTTTTTTATGTATTACCATATAGCAGGATACCAAGATGACGAAGATTTTAATAAGGTAGGTTTCGTATCGTTCAATGTCTATGGTTAGCTGAGACAAGACGTTAATGATCGAATGTGTCATAACGCAAATCCAGAGATTCTTTGTTTTGATATAAAGAGCTGAGAGTATGAAAGAATTCGTTAGCAATCCAAATAAAAACGGTAGAATTTGCAGAGTTGCTAGGGAGCCATCTATGTAAAAGAACAACAGATGCCAAATTGCCCAGCTGAAAAAGGTTAGGATTGTTGAGTAAAAATATGGCAACTTTTCTTGTAAAATTGGTTGAAAGACATATCGCCATCCAATCTCTTCTATACCACCAAAGACAATAAATTTGAAGAATATCAAAAATGGGAGATACCAGCTAAATTCTACTATTTGCCCACCAAACATTAGAAAAGAAAAATCAAGGACAATAAGGAAAAAAGATAATAAATAATGTTTGTAACTGGTATGAATGTTAAAAAAATCGTTAACGATCTTCTTAAAAGGAATATGAAAATAGTGATTTGCAACAATGATTCCCCAAAGTGCTGAAGAAATGCCACCTAGAAAGATTCCTAAAATAGATAATAGATTGGAATGAATAGAAAAATGATTCAAGAGAAAGAAAAGGAGGCAAACTGATGCTATTTGGCTAAATGTGCCTAGCAAATATACTGCAATTGCCTTATTTCTTTTCATAGAGAATCCTTTCAATAATATTTACGTAAAATAAATTATGTAAAAAGAACTTATAACAACAAATCTTTGACTTTTCCAATTTCACTTTTTGGAATCACTAGGTGAATCATATCACCCAGATACATTCTAGTTGAGCCGTTAACGGTTTGGCTTTTGCCATTATGGACTTGGGTGGTGATGAGTACGTTATGTGGCAAGTTGAGCTCGTGAACCTGTTTTCCTGCTATTTTATCTGATACAGGGATTTCAATGAGGGTGACTTCTCCTTCATCTGTCGCTTCTTCTGGCAGCATTTTTTCGAGCATGGCCTCATAGACTGGAGCACCCTTGAGCAGATCCATAACAATGTAGGCGACTAAGGTCACTAAGCCAAGTGGCATGAGGTTTCGAATGTCCCCTACCATCTCAGTAACAAGTATCATAGCGGTTAAGGGAGCCTTGGAAATTGCCCCAAAGTAGCCACTCATTCCCAGAATGACAAATATAGGGAATTGTTCCTGACTGACAAGCCCAAGATTGACACAAATGACACCAACTAGGGCACCAAGTAAGGAACCGAGCGCCAAAATGGGTAGGAAAATTCCTCCTGGGAGGCCACTTCCATAGCTAATCATGCTCCAAACAAAGCGAATCAAAAAGTAAGCTAATAGAACTTGAAAACTAAAATTTTGCTCAGTCAAGGAAAGAACGACCTGATTTCCACCACCGAGAATTTGTGGCAAGAAAATCCCGACTGGTATGATAAGGATAAAGGCTAGGATTGGATAATAAGCTCTATCTAAATGGATTTTTTGACCAACCCAATCATAAACTCGACCAACATTGAGTACAGCTTTCTCATAGAGAAAACCAGAAAGCCCGAGAAAAACTCCCATAAGGAGGTATATCCAATACTGGTCTAGGGTCATGAGAGGAATGTCGTCTGGCATATCCAGTACGGGTGTTAAGCCAAATATGAGCAGAGAAACAAAGTTTGCTACGAGACTAGCTGCTAGAGTTGATACCCAGAAAAATCGTGAAAAATGGTGATAGACTTCCTCTACAACAAAGAGGAGACCTGCAATTGGTGCATTAAAGGCAGCTGCTAAACCTGCAGCTGCTCCACTGGCAATCAGGGAACGTTCCTCTACTGGGCTAGATTTGAGCCACTTGGCAATACCTTTACCACCAACTGCTCCAAGTTGAATACTTGGCCCTTCCCGACCTAACATAAGGCCACTGGCAATAGCAAGAATACCTAATACATATTTCTTCCAGAGGACACTCCACCAGTTGAGACTCATCAGTCCCTTTAGTTCAGCTTCAACTTGAGGAATTCCTGAACCCTTGATATCTTTTTCTGACCGAGTTAGTTTCGCGCTAAGCCAGCAAACTATTACATAAAATAGGCCAATGATAAAAAGATTGCGCACTAAGTGCGCTTGATCTTGATAGAGTCCTTGTATCAGATGGAAGCCCTTTTCGATTAAGAAACGAAAAGATCCGACGATTAGCCCGACGACGAGACCAACAATGATTCCCCGTCCAACTTGGATAATATGGTGCTTGAGGCAAAGGCAAATTCTTTCTTGGAACTGAGTGTTTCTGACTGTTCCTCCATAATCATTTCCTCTTACTTGTCTTTCTTAGTTGAAACCAGTGTTTTGACTGGTTCAAAACTGGTTCGGTGAATTGGGGTGACACCTAGTTTTTCTAGTCCTTTTAGGTGTTTAGCTGTTCCATAACCTGCATTAGCTGTAAAATCATAGCCGGGATATTGCTGATCATATTCCTTCATCAATTCATCCCGTGTCACCTTGGCTACTATAGATGCAGCTGCGATTGAGAGAGAGTTGGCATCTCCTTTGATGATTGCTGTTTGGGGAATCGACAACTCCAGTTTCATGGCGTCTATCAAGAGGTGCTCAGGTTTCGGACTGACCTGGGAAATTGCTTCCTTCATGGCCAGCTTGGTTGCTTCATAGATATTGACTTGGTCGATGACCTGATTATCCATGATACCAATACCGATTGCCAAGGCTTGATCTTGAACAGCATGATAAATTTCCAAATGTTTCTTTTTGGGGATCTTCTTGCTATCGTTGAGGCCTCTAATCTTACAATTTTTCGGCAAGATAACGGCTGCAGCGACCACAGGACCAGCCAGAGGACCACGGCCGACCTCGTCAACACCTGCTATAAAGGTCAATCCTTGCTTATAGAGTTCTTTTTCATAGGAAAGCATAGATTCCAAACGAAGGTCTTCATCCAGTTCAGCCTGAATGGCTTTTTTACGCTTGCTGATTTCTTTTTGAACTCCAGAACGAGTATCTTTTTCCAGTTCAAGAAAAAGGGGATTATCTAATTCTTTGACAGTGGCAAGAAGTTCTTTAATTTCTTTAATCGTCGTCATCGATGTCGTCCAATGTATCTAAGGTGTAGTTACCGAGTTTTCCATCACGGACTTCCTTGACGAAGAGGCTGTAAAAGCGGTCGTAATCATCTCGGAAACCGAGAGCACGGGTCATATCCATGATGATAACAGGTGCTTCTTCTTCTATCTTCATTTGTTTGAAGCGTTCAGCTAGCTTTTCTGGATAATGTTTTTTGAAATAATTGAGACCAAAAATGGTCACTTCATCCATAGGAAGCAACTGGTCTTTAATGGCTCCAGTCAAGGCTAGTTTCAAAGCAACGGTTTCGTCTTCAAATTTAGGCCAGAGAATCCCTGGTGTGTCTAAAATTTCAAGGTCTTTGTTGGTTTTGAGCCACTGTTGCCCCTTGGTAACACCTGGTTTATTGCCGACAACCGCAATCTTTTTCCCAGCCAAACGGTTCATAAGAGTTGACTTACCGGCGTTTGGAATTCCGATAATCATGGTCCGCAAGGTTTCAATCTTGATACCGCGTTCTTTCTGGCGTGCAATCTTATCAGCCATGAGCTTTTTAGCAGCATCAGTAACAACTTTTACAGTTACTTGCTCTTTGGAGTTGATAGCCAGAGTTTGGATTCCCTGTGATTCAAAGTACTGACGCCATTCTTTGGTCATTGCGGGGTCAGCAAGATCTGCCTTATTCAAAATCAAAAGCTTTGGTTTATCCCCCACAATCTTAGTTAACATAGGATTTTGACTAGATAAAGGTAGCCGAGCATCCACCAAAATCGTCACAAAATCAACAAACTTAAGATTCTCCTGAACTTGCCGCCGAGCCTTAGACATGTGGCCCGGAAACCATTGAATAGTAGCCATAATAATTCCCCTTCCGACTAAAAAAAACGTAGTAAAAACGTTTTCTTTCTTACCATCTATTTTATCATAAATGATCCCTCTTTGCATAGGCTTTTGTCTACAAAAATGAGTATATATAGTAAAAATGTTTGCATAAATAATGTATTGTTATATCAAAGTACGAGAAAAATACCTATCAAGTCATATTGATGATAGGTATTTTATTATAAGAGTATTCTTGAGAGAAAAGGGCTGATACAATTTGTGACAATCGTTTCACTCCAGAAAATCTGCGCTGGGGATAAATAATCAGCTCTTAAACATTCTTTTAAAAATACAGCAGCTTGATCTGGAGCAATCTCAAATTCAAAGGCCTTCATCCTGTAGAAAAAATCGATTAGATGCTCAGATAAGCAATCTTCTGAAAAGGGGACTTCTCCACTTTTTCGATATTCTAATAAGAGACGAGAAAATCTAGCTTTTTCATCTGGTAAATCACGAAAATAAGAATTTATTAGCAAAATTTGTTTTTGCTTTCGTTCAATAGGATCTTGGTTTGCAATTCGTTGCTCTTTTTCAAGCTCTTTTTGATTTTGCTTTGCCTTGAGAGCTCGTTCTTCTCTATTCTTTCCAAAAAGAATTTTTTCCCATTTTCGTTCTTCTAGTGTGAGAGTTTCTGTAAAGCAAAAGTAATCTTGATAGGCACGTTCAGCGGGCCCCATGGCTAGAATGAGATTGTCAGCGTATTGCTTGGCGATTTTATCTCTTTTCTTACGTTCTTTCTCTGCTTGAATCCGTAAATGCTGCTCGTAATCTATTTTTTCCTTGCCTAGTTTGACAAGGTAGAGTTGTTCATCGGTCTTACCAAGTAGAAAAGGTTTGATACACTTTTCCAACACTTCTTCCATACGAGCCTTCTTCTTTGGCTCTGCCTTGGTCCAACTTCCGCCTTGAAAGACCTCTAGGAAGAGCTGATAGTCTCTCTCAGGCGCGAATTGATTGCCACGATTGGCTTTGAAAACACCTTTTTCCCAAAACCATTTTAAAAGTCGTTCGTCAAAATCGCTTTTATTGACCTTGATTTTTTCCTTTTTCTGAGCCTTTCTGGTTAGGTTTTCAAGTTTTCTGAGAAGCTTGTCTTCCTCTTCCAGTTGCTGATCGAGGCTAATCCGATGAAAATGGCGAACACAATCGCTACCAATCGGAAAGAGGCGTTGACCTGTAACTCCGTTAAAGAGTTCGTAGGCGTATTTTATGGCATTCCCACAGACACAATTACTACGGCCGATGCCATTAAAAATCAAGGAAACTTCATTCCATTCCTTGGTAGCTTGATCCCAAGTATCGGCTTTTGAAGCCTGTAAAACCGCATCGTGCAAGGATTTTCTAACTGGAAGTGGCATGAGGTCTCCTTTCTAATACTCAATGAAAATCAAATAGCAAACTAGGAAGCTAGCCGCAGGTTGCTCAAAGCACTGCTTTGAGGTTGTGGATAGAACTGACGAAGTCAGTCACCTATATACGGCAAGGTGAAGCGACGTGGTTTGAAGAGATTTTCGAAGAGTATAAATTATACTTTTACAACTTGAACCTCATCTTTACCGAGCAAAATCAAGTATTTTTCAATGTTTTCAATCGAATAGGCTCTAGATAAAGCCTCTCCGTATAGGGCTAACTGACCACGATAGCGGTCTATGAGTTGACTTGGTTCATCGTAACGGTCTGTCTTATAGTCGAAAAGAACGATACGATTCTCATAAAGTAGATAGCCGTCCAAGATCCCACGAACAACAAAGTCTTCCTGACTTTTTTGATCTTTTTTGAGCATGGAGAAAGGTTGCTCGCGATAGAGATGGTTGGTATTAGCGAGAATTTCCTGACCAAGTGGTGTATCAAAGAATGCTAGGATTTTAGAAAGATTGATCTTGTCTCTGACTGCTGGACTCGTTTGAACTTGTTTAAGTGTTTCTGTTAGGCTAGCAAGGGTTGGTTGCTGACTAAGGTCCATTCTCTGCATGAGTTCGTGAGTGGCACTACCAATCTCAGCTCCAGTTACCTTTTCTTTAGTTGAAAAATCTGGTAAATCAAAGCTGATTTGCTTTTCCGGTGATTGAGTTTGGTTAGCAATTTGTACCCCTTCCATATCCATAACGGGTTCGTAGAATTTCTTGATTTGGCTTGGGGTTTGAACACTTGGTAGTTCAATGGCTGCGCGGTGAAGAGTATTATAAACTTCCACCTCTTTCAGCATTTCAAGGGCTTCTTTGATGATTTCTGACTGACGATTGTCTGCTTGAGAACTATCTTGTAGAGGACTTTTGTTTTCCAACTGACCGATAGCTTCTCTAGTCAACTGGTCTTCACCAATGAAACGATAACTAAAGTTGAGATTGTCTCTAGCAAATACTTTACTAATCGCCCATATCCAGTCCTGGAAATTCTTGGCTTGAAGTCTGATATTGCTATCTAGTTTTCCGTTTTCAGCTGTTGGATATTCCTTGGCTTCCAGCTTTTCACGAGAGCCCTTACCGACAAGATAAAGCTTTTTCTCAGCCGTGTCATGGCAACATACAGCAAACGCATCTGCTCTGAATAGCTAGCCAGTTGCAGTTCTTTCTCATTCTGGGTATAGGTAAGGCTGGGAATGGAAAGTTTGATGGTTTTAGGATAGTGTGCTTCCACTGCTCCTGTTTCCACCTTGGCAATGTATTTGACGCCAAGCCCATTCTGACGACTAAGAATAACATCAGACATTGAGTCTTGCTTATTGAAGTCCTGATCCATATTGAGGATAAAGACATAAGGAAACTCCAGTCCTTTACTTTTATGAATGGTCATGAGTTCCACTGCGTCTTTAGGCGGCGCGACGGCTACGCTTGCGAGGTCATGCTGAGCCTCTAAAACTTGATCAATCATACGGATAAAACGAGACAAGCCCTTGAAATTGCTCTTTTCAAACTGGTCAGCGCGCAGAGCTAGGGCGTAGAGATTAGCCTGTCTAGCAGGTCCGTTTGGCAAGGCTCCAACATAGTCATAATAAAAACGGTCATTATAAATCTTCCAAATCAAGTCATAGAGAGAGTGGGTTTTGGCATATAAGCGCCAAGAATCCAAGATATCCATGAACTGATTTAGTTTTTCAGCTAGAGCTGTATAAATCAAGTTTTTCTGACTTGTTGCCAGTTTTTGAGCATTGACCAGTTTCTCATAGAGATTCTCTTGGACTTTATCTTCTACTTTCTGAAGGGATAAGCGTGCCAACTCGTCCTCATCAAAACCAAACATAGGAGACTTCATAAGGGCTACCAAGGCATAGTCTTGCAGAGGATTGTGAATGACTCGCAGGGTGTCCAACATGACTTGCACTTCTAGGGATTGGAGATAATTGTTTTGCTCCCCGTCTGTTTTGACAGGAATTCCGTACTCTGACAGAGCGAGGAGGATCTGGTCATTACGACTGCGACTGGAAGTCAAAAGGGCAATTTCTTTGAAGGCTACACCTTTTTCTTGATGGAGCTTCAAGATTTCCTTGATAACTAGGCGCATTTCTCCTGTGAGTTTCGTTTCTGCTTGGCTCTCTTCCTCCTCTTGCCCACTATCGTCCTTGTCGTAGAGGAGAAACTCTGCCTTGTTCTCAGGATTGGGAGTTAGTTTGCTATTGGCAAAAACAAGCTGGTGCATGCTATCATAGTTGATTTCGCCGACCTCTTGGTCCATGAGACGTTCAAATACATCGTTGGTTGCTGATAGCACTTCTGAACTACTACGGAAATTTTCCTTGAGCAAAATCAGCTTTCCTTCTTGAGGATTTTGCGCATAGCGTTGAAATTTTTCATTGAAAATCTGGGGATCTGCCTGACGGAAACGGTAGATGGACTGCTTGATATCTCCCACCATAAAGCGATTGTGACCATTCGACAGCAATTCCAGCATTCGTTCTTGAATGTGGTTGGTATCCTGGTACTCATCGACCATAACTTCGTGGAAGCGCTCCTGATAAGCCTCACGAACTTGCGGTGAATTCTCTAAAATCTCAATGGTGTAATGACTGATATCAGCAAATTCAAAGGCATTTTCTTGGCGTTTACGTTCACGATAAGCTCCACAAAATCACTCATAAAGGTTTGGAAGGTTTTAGCTAGATCCCAGGTATCTTCATGATAACGCTCTTGATAGTCGAGAATGGTTATCTGGTCTGACAGTTGTCCTAGTTTAGCAAACTGGACCTTTCTCTCATCGTTATAGGCATCAGCCAGTGGTTTCAAATCGGCCTTACGACTGGAGTTAGCCAGAGCTCGACCATTTTTTTCCTTAGAGATGGCGACAATACGCGCAAGCACAGCTTGATAAGCCTGGCTATCGGACTCTTGATTTAAGGAGCTAATTTCATCCAAAACCTGTTGAACAGCTTCTAAATAGGCAGCTTTTGGAAACTCCTTGGCATCGTTATCCAGATGATAACGGAAGTAACTTTCCAAGTCCCAAAGCACCTGCTTAATTTGCTCGGTTTGTTTGTCTTTCTCTTTTGCAAAGTCAGCTTCTTCAAACCCTTTGAGAAAAGACTCGTTCAGCCATTTTTGGGGACTGCTGGTGGATTGTAAAAAGTCATAGATTTTGTAGACTTGTTGGCGCAGACCTCGTTCATCCTTGCCACGCCCTGCAAAGTTCTTCACCAAACTACTAAATTTCTCTTTATTCTCACCTTGATAATGCTCTTCAAAAACTTGATGAAAAACTTCGTTCTTTAAGAGTAACTGTTCACTTTCATTTTGCAGAATACGGAAGTTCGGTGCGATATCAATCAGATAGCCATGTTTGCCAAGGAATTTTTGTGTGAAAGAGTCCATGGTTCCAATGGCAGCGTTTGGTAGATCTGCCAATTGACGTCCCAAGTGTTGTTTGAGATCAACATCATCGGTTTCTTGGATTTGTTGGCTGATTTTTTTCTCCAAACGTTCCTTGAGTTCTGTAGCAGCCTTGACGGTAAAGGTCGAGATAAAGAGTTGGCTGATTTCCACACCACGTGCTAACTGATCCAGAATACGCTCTGCCATGACAAAGGTCTTCCCTGAACCAGCAGACGCTGAAACAAGGATATTTTGCCCTGCGGTATAAATGGCTTCGATTTGCTCGGCTGTTTTCTTCTGTTCCTTGCTCGAACTTGCTTCTGCTTTTTGCAGTTTTTGAATTTCTTCCTCAGTTAAAAAGGAAATGGGCTTCATCGATTCAACTCCTCTCTCATTTTCTCAAACCAAGCTTGCTTGAGCTTTTCTCCAACTAGACGCTTGCCATCAGCTAAGTCCAACTTCTCTAGGAAACGGGCTTGTCCTAAGTGGTAATTGGCTTCAAATCCAGTGATGGCTTGGTGTTGCTGGACATACGGGGCAATACTTCTGCCGTTTTCTGTGTATGGATTAATGGCAAAATGGCCTTCTAAAATCTTCTCAGCTGCCTTCTTGTAAAGATGGGCATTGTAGTCCAATAAGAGCTGGAATTCCTCGTCTGTCAGCTGATTAGCCTTGTTTTTGTTATAAAACTCGCCCAAGTGACTGCTTTCTTTTTCTAAAAAGAGCCCTTGATATTTCATAGACTTGCTGGCTTCTACTACTGCTCCTGAAAGATTTTTAACTGCTAATAAGGATTGGACAGGTTCAGCCATTTCTAGGTACATAGCTCCGAAAAAGTTCTGCTCTCCTTCTCCCTTAAGAGCAGCAAGATAGGTTGGCAGCTGGGAATTAAGGCCATTAAAGAAATTCGGAAACTGGAACTGAGTTAAACTAGACTTGTAGTCTACCACTCCTAACGCTCCATCAGCTTTCAGGCGGTCAATACGGTCAACCTTGCCTCGCACATGGACACTCCGACCATTATCCAATTGAATAAAGGCCTGATCTTTACCACCAAATGTTGCTTCCTCTTGGATGGTTTCAATGGCTGGATTATGCCGAAGGATGTGGCCCGTAGTTCGCGCGACATCAAGTAGAACTTCCTTGGTAAATTGGGCTTCCAAACTTTCCTGATAAATAGCCTCAAATTCGCGTTCTTGGCTGGTTTCTTGAATAGCTTGTTTCAAGCGTTGGTCAAATGGATTTTCAGCAGGGAGTTTCAAGGCACGTTCAAAAATACGGTGCAAGAAATTCCCATGACTGCGAGCATCTGGACGAAGGCGCAATTCTTCCTGCAAACCTAAGACATAACGGAGGAAATAACTGTATTCATTGCGGTAAAACTCCGTCAAACCAGAGGTAGACAGGTAAAACTCCTTGTCAGCTGGATAAAGTGCCTGCAAGGTCTCTTTCTCTAATGGTTTGCTACTTGGACTAGTTGGGAGTGCAGGATTTGTAAGACCTTTCTGATTAAGTTTTTTCCCCATGACACGCGCTAGAACCTTGACAAAGGTCACATCTTGCTCATTTTCACTAGAACCTGCCTGCTGATGATAGGCAACAAGGCTAGACAAAAGACTGTGATAAGAACCCATATCATCCTTAGACAGACTCTTTTGATGAATCTTCTTCTCTATCCGGCTAAATCCAAAACTCACCAGTTCCTGAAGATAGGCCGATTCCTTACTCTCATTTTCATTGAGGAGACTTGGAGCTGACAAAATCAACTGATTACGGGCAGCATTGACTAAGGAAAGCATGGTGTAGCGATTTTTCTTGAGGTTTTCACTACTTGCAATCAGTAATTGTGCTCCCTCTTCAGTCGCTTGGTTTAGGCTTTGTCTTTCTTCGTCTGTTAACAGGCTGGTGTTTTGCGCAATTTTTGGTAAATGATCCTGAGTCAGCCCAATGGCATAGACAAAATCAGCCGTTAAGGGCGCAATCAAATCGTAACTCTGCACCAGAACGGTGTCAACAGTTGCTGGAATGGTGCGATACTGGGACAAACTCATTCCAGAATGGAGCAAGGCTAGGAAATCCTCCAGACTAACTTGTGAACCAGCAAAAACCGTCGCAAATTGTTCTAAAACATGACAGAAGGCTTTCCAAACTTCGGCTTGTCTTTCCTGTTCAAGAGCTTCCATGGTAGCTGTCAATTCTTGCATCTGCTTGCTTAAAGCAGCATTTTTTAGAAAAGTATTCCACTTTTGCAAGAGATTTTCAGTCTTTTGCTTCCGACTGGCAAATAAGGTTTCAAGTGGTGACAAAATACGCAAACGAAGAGTATTTAAATGAACTAAATCAAATTTTCCATGGTGGGATTTAGTAAATGTTTGCTGAAAAGCTGGCAAGCCATTGATGCCAAGATAGCGGAGATATTGCTCAAAAGTATCAATATCCGCTTGGCTAAGGTCAGTATACAGACCAGTTCGGAGGAGATTAATCAAATCCTCCTGACGGAAACGGTAGCGTTTCAAACGCAAAATAGATTCGACATACTGGGTTAAGGGATGATGGGCCATGGATTCACTTCTACCAAGATAGAAAGGAATCTGGTACTGCTCAAAAATGGTTTTCAGCGATAACTGGTAAGAAGCCACATCACCCAAGAGAATACGAAAATTCTTGTAACTTAATTCTGGATGGTCATGTAATTTCTGACGAATAGCGCGAGCCACCAGCTCCAACTCCTCTTTTTGCATCAAACAAGACCAAATTTGCAGATTTTCACGGTCTTTCTCATCAACCTCCAATGTTAATTCTGAAAAGTCATAAGAAGACTCCAGCAAACGAGAGGCCTTGTCAAAACTATCCATTTTCTCATGTGTCTGAGAACGATCCTGAGCAGGTGTTTGGTATTTTGCCCCCAAATGATGAAGAAATTCCACACTGGCTTGATAGAGATTTCCTTCAGTAAACGGACTGGTATAAGCTTTCTTGCTTGCATAGGCCCCAATGACAATCTCGGCACCTTTTCGGTGGAGTAGATCCACTACACGCTCTTCCTCGGCAGAAAAACGGGTAAATCCGTCAATGACTAAGGCAAGTTGACTGAAATCACTACTTACCTTGTCATTCTCAATAGCCTCAATCAAATGAGATAACTGACTTCCCTGAGCCAACTGACCTTGATTGAGATAGGCTGTTACTTTCTCAAAAATCAAGAGTAAATCTGCTCGCTTATCCTCATCTGTCAGACTTTCCAAGTCCAAAAAGCTCATCTGAGCAGTCGTCATCTCATGATAAAGTTCAATCAACTGCTGGATAAATTGAGGATCCTGCTTAATGGCACCATAAACACGTAAGTCCTTGGGATCGAGTTCCGCAAGGCACTTATAAAAAGCCATCCCAAGCCCGATGTCATCTAGACTAGTTTTAGTCGGCAAGTCATTTAAAACC
Organism: Streptococcus sp. DBCMS; assembly: GCA_000831085.1. GTDB lineage: Bacteria > Bacillota > Bacilli > Lactobacillales > Streptococcaceae > Streptococcus. The sequence goes on along the minus strand of JXRG01000006.1, from coordinate 63,800 downwards.
AGGTAACGAGCCATTTGAGTGAAACGCGTGACGGTAATCGCAAAAGAAGCCTGCTGGGACAAGCATTCCAGCACGGCGCGTTCTTTTTCAAATGAAAGAGAGTTGGGGGCGATGTAGAAGACCCGCTTGCCAGCAGCAACTAGCTCTTCTGCCTCTCTGGTTAAAATATCTGTCAAAGAAGTCCGAATATCAGTATAAAGTAATTTCATCTCTGCCTCGTTTGGTTTATCAAAGTTTCTTACTCTATTATAGCAAAGTTCGCTTCACAGTCCAAATCCAAAATTTTAGTTGACAATCATTTAACTAGGAAATCAATCATACTCCATCATCCACTTTCATATGCTGAAAGATATAGAGGAAAAAGTCTTTGGAAACTTCAAAATGCCCATAACGAAGTCGAGAAGTATAGTCTTTCCATTCAGGATGTTGTCTGGCTATTTCTATGAAGCAATCTTTGACGGGTTGATAATACTCGACATTTCGTCTAAAGGGAAAAAATCCTTCAAATTGCTCTACTTGATAGGCTTTGTCATCTATAATTTTACCTACGGCCACAAAAGCCTGTAACTTATCTTGACCATTCATATCGTATTTTGGGCTATAGTATAAAAGGTAGTCTCCTTTTTTCATACGGTTTAAGGGGCCGCTTTTTCCATGACAGACTTGACAAAAATTCCCCTCAACTCCTCTTAAAACATGGTTCTTTGAAACAACTCCAACCCAATATCTAGGCATTTTTATCCTCCAACTCTACTAACATGCGATTAAAACATTCTCTATCGTTAGATAGTTTTTCAAAAAATTCTTCATCAACGCCTTCTACTAAAGGTAAAGCTTGATTGACATTCTCCGCGCCAGACTTCGTCACTGAGACCAGTTTTGCCCGACTATCCTTTGGATGTTGATCACGTTTAATGTAGTCCTTCTTCTCCAGTAGTCTAACAATCTGGGAAACCGTCATGACATCCATACCAGTGAACCGAGCAATATCAACTTGCGTTACATATTCCTCTCTATTGCTCAGAAACAAGAGCGAAGTCAAAACGATAAATTGAGGCAGAGTAAGACCAACCGATTTCAAAACTCTTTTTAAGTTGCTTTCCCACTTGTTGTAGACTTTGATGAACAGAAGACCTGTAGATTCTGTTTCATCATTTTTATAAATTGAATTAAACTGATATTGTGGCATTTTTTCTCCTTAAATATTAAGTATACATATTATATAAGAATTTATTTTGTTTTTCAAGAAAAGGAAAGTCAAATGTTACTATTCTGTCAGACATTTCATAGTCTATATGCTATAATAAAAGCAAAACACCTAGAAAAGGAAGTCTTATGATTAAACTACTAGCCTTGGATATGGACGGAACCCTCCTTAACGAAGCCAAAGAAATCCCGCAAGCCACATCACTGCCATTCACCAAGCCATTGAAAAAGGTGTCAAACTGGTTCTCTGTACAGGTCGCCCGCTTTTCGGTGTCCTTCCCTACTATAAAAAACTAGGACTGGACCTCCAGAATGAGTACGTCATTGTCAATAATGGTTGTTCAACTCACCAGACCAGTGACTGGGGTCTAGTTGACTGGCAAGAACTTAGTCCAGCTGACATTGAATACCTCTATGACCTAGCAGAAAAAAGCGACGTCCAGTTAACTCTTTTTGATGAGAAACATTATTTTGTCCTCGGTGGCAAGCCTAATCAAATCGTTCAAAATGATGCCAAGCTAGTCTTTTCAGACCTGACTGAAATCTCCCTTGAGGAAGCGACCAGTGGCAAGTATCGGATGTTCCAAGGCATGTTTTTAGGAACAAAAGAGCAAACAGACGATTTTGAGCAGCGTTTTGCGACAGAACTATGCCAACGGTTCAGCGGTGTTCGTTCGCAGCCTGTCATTTATGAAGCTATGCCACTTGGAACAACAAAGGCTACTGCTCTTTCTCGACTAGCAGCGATTTTGAAGATCGAGCCCTCAGAAATTATGGCCATGGGCGATGCCAATAACGATATCGAAATGCTTCAGTTTGCAGGACTTGGCATTGCTATGGGAAATGCCAGCGACCATGTCAAATCCCTTGCTAATGACGTTACAGCCAGCAATGAAGAAGACGGCGTTGCGCGTGCCATTGAGAAGTATATTTTATAATTGAGAAGCCCAGTTCATGTCAACTGGGTTTTGTTTCTTTTAAGAATTACAAAACTTTAGAAACTCTTTAGAATTACTTGATGTTTCTTTGATTTCTATAGCTTATACTAAAGTTAGAAAAATAAATCAAAAGGAGAAAATCATGAAAACAGTACTCGAAATTCATGGACTGACCAAACAATTCGGCCAACAAGCTATTCTTCAAGATCTTAGTCTAACCATAAAAGAGGGAGATATTTATGGCCTAATTGGAAAAAACGGAGCAGGTAAAACTACTCTTATCAAAATAATTACACAATTATTGTTTGCGGACAAAGGTACAGTTTCTCTCTTTTCTAGCAAAGAACAAAATGAGTGGACCAAGGCCTTATCTCGAGTAGGTTCAGTTATCGAATCACCTGTAGCTCACAATCACTTGACAGCTTATCAAAACCTTAAATATTATTGTATGATACGTCATATTCCAAATGCTGATAAGGTGATTCAGGAGACCTTGGACTATGTTGGCTTGTCAGATACAGGGAAAAAAGTCTTTCGTGATTTCTCACTAGGAATGAAACAAAGGCTTGGCATCGCCATTGCCCTCCTATCAAAACCCGACTTCCTGATTCTTGATGAACCCATTAACGGTCTCGACCCAATTGGAATCAAAGAATTTCGTCTGATGATTCAACGGCTCAATCAAGAAAAAGGCATAACCATCCTCATCTCTAGCCATATCTTGTCAGAACTCTATCTCTTAGCTAATCGCTTTGGTATTCTGGATCAAGGTAAGATTATCCGTGAAATCAGTAAAGCTGAGTTTGAAACACTGAGTGAGGATTATATTGTGCTTAAAACAAGCGACAAAGAAAGAGCTTGTCAGGTATTGAAAGAACAAATCCAGCTCCAGTTTAAGGTTGTCAATCCTGACAATGAAATCCATATCTTTGGTAATGAACAAGATGTCAAACAGATTCTCAAGCAACTAACTTTGGCCGATGTTGCTATTGATGAGATATACTTTGCCCGTCAAAACCTAGAAGAATACTTCACCCAATTGGTAGAATAGGAGAAAAATCATGATACATACCATTCAAGCAGATTTTTACCGTCTTTTCCGCTCCAAAGGATTCTGGATTACAGAATTCATTCTCTTTGTACTTATGTTACTGGGTGCTACTATTGGCGCTACAGGGCATCTAATGTCCGTTCAGTCAGCACCACCTGAGCTTCCTACCCATGGTTGGAATGGGATAGAAGCTCTAATCAACGCGTCAAATAACGGATCAAACCTCGTTTTCCTCTGTATTATTCTAGTGTGTTTAGTTCTTGGGGTCGATCTAATCGGCAAGCTTTATAAAAATAGTTTGACAGTTGGCGTTTCTCGTACAGAATTTTTCCTTGCTAAATTCTTTGTACTAGCAAGTATCGCTCTCTTACAACTCATCACCAGTCTTGTGATTGCCTTTATTCCCGCGACTCTACTAAATGGACTTGGTACAATACCTGATGGTTTTGTTACTAATCTCCTCTTGACGATTTCCCTTCAATTTCTATGCCTACTCGCTTGGCTTTCGATTGTCTCCTTTATTCTCTACCTAACTCATTCTTATCTTGCCGTATTTATTGGTTATCTGATTAGCTCTATCGTCGTTTCTATTCCAATTCTTGTTTTCCCAGACATTGAAATTCTACGATATTTAATTCTAGATTTTGCCTATGCTATGACTACTAATAGTCAAGCTATTCTCTATACCATCACAGTTTGCGTAACGGTCATACTTTTCTTCTCTTTCAGTGGACTGACTATTTTCAAGAAGAAAAGCTTATAAAAAGGACCTCCTCTAGGATATAGAGGAGGTTTCTTCTGTTAAAAATAAATAAAAACTGAAAACCATTCTCCATCAGTGGCTAGCTTCATTTCCGATCCAAGAAGATGAACTAATTCCTCGGTAATATAGAGACCTAAACCAGAGGATTCTTCGGTATCTGACATATTTTCAGAATAAAAACGATTGCTGAGATTGTCTATATTCTTGATAGGTTTTTTGACTAGGTTATCAATTTCCAAAACAAGCCTATTTTCCTCCTTCTTCAAAGAAAGTCGAGCTTTCTCCTTGCCATGCTTGAGAACATTTCCAAGAAGGTTTTGTATAATTCGATCAAGCAAGTCCTCATCAGTCGCCGTTTTCAATCCTGGTTCAACATTAAAATCAAGAACAATCTGTGATGATTGAAAAACGTCGTAATAAGCTAAAGTTTTTTTCGTTATAAAAGTTGATAAATCAAGTTCTTCCAGTTTCGGTTTGACTGCTCCTTCCATCAAATGACGGTATTCGAGGAGAGCCTCCAACCGTTTGGAAACCAAATCCTGATGATGGGCTATTTTATTTAAGGTTTCTGAACTATTATCGGGGTGTTTTATTAGTTGCTGAGTGTATCCTGAAGCGATTGTTAAAGGTGTCCGAATATCATGGGCTATGTTACTGATTGCCATATCTAGGGTGCGTTTTTCACGCTTCATGATTAGTTGGTTTTGCTCCACTTCCTGAAATAGATTCTCAATTTGGTTATGTAGTCGCAAAATGGTCTTTGAAAAGAAATTTACACCGATCCTCTTCATGCTACCAGAACGAATCTTTTCTTCAATTTGTCTGCTTAAATCTCTAATTGCTATATGATAGCGAATCAAAGAAATCGCCAAAATGATGTTAATGAGGAGCAATATTGATATCAAAATGTAAATCATTACTTGTCTCCTCTTAATCGAACACCAACTCCCCAAATGGTTTCGATGTACTCGTGATTTGGATCCAGTTGATGCAGTTTTTTACGGAGATTGCTTAGATGGGTGTTGAGCGTATTGTCTCCAGGCAGATAACTTTCTTCCCAAATCAATTCATAGAGTTCTTCCTTGGTGAAGATCTTTTTAGGATGCTGGAGCAACATTTGGAGAATCTGACACTCTTTCTTTGCAAGGCGAATGGTTTCAGTAGAGTTGCTTATTTCAAAACTATCCGCATCAAACTGGATATTTTTAAAGTTTTGTATAAGGTTATCAATTTCTCTTCGATCTCCTGACTGATGTTCACCACTTTGGCGTAATTGCACGGTGACTCTGGCAAAGACTTCGTCCAAATCAAAAGGTTTTACTACATAATCATTGGCACCATCTAAGAGATATTGGCTGATGAGCTTTTTATCACCTAAAGCAGTAAGCATGATGACCGGAGTCTGACTCGTTTGTCGAATAGCTTGCAAGACTTGGTCACCATTTTTCCCAGGGAGCATGATATCTAGCAGAACGAGATCAATGCCACCTTTGTCAAATCGCATGATACCTTCCGTACCAGAAAAGGCTTGAATCACCTCGTGTTCCTCTGCAAGAAGGGTTCTTAAAATTTCCTGGATTTCATTATTATCTTCAACTACAAGTATGCTCGCCATAAACCTCGTCCTTTCTAAAACTATTATAACATGTTTTGTTGGGAATTCCAGATACAGAAAAGCTCCTCTCACATTTTAAGCAAGAAGGAGCTAATGAGTATTGAATCTACTTAAGCAAATAGGCAATCAAGGCTATAATCCATAGATGAGCTGGGTAGAAAATATAAAAGAAATATTTACTCCAACTAGTTTCTTTTCCTCGCTGTCCATTATACAAGGCCATAAAAGGAAAGACGGTGATAAAGAGCCAGTCAGAATTGTAAAGCATCATTTCCAGTGTTTGGTACCAAGTGTCGTATATTTGGATGGAAGTCACTAACAAGAAGGCCCACAGAAAGGCATATAGGAGATTTCGCAAGCCCTTGCGATTTCGGCAAGAGTAACTAATCAAGAGAAATGGCAGCATGGTGATACCACCCTCGGTAAAAAGACAACCGAAAATCAAGAGACCAGCAAGCCCAATCCGACGCCACAACTTCTCTTTTTTATCCAGTTCTTTTCTGGGAAAACCAATCCAAAGCATGGTGACACCGATGGCCAAAGTAAAGAAAATATTATTATTGACCATTACTCCTTTGGATGCAAATAGCGCATTGAGAAGGCTATTTCCAGCAAACATGATAAGCGCCCAAGACCAGAGACGGATGAGATAGTCTCTCAGGTTTCGAGTATGGATGAATCCTTCCATAGCCATATAGGCAAACCAAACTCCCACACAACGGGTCAAGGCGTGGAAGATACCTTCCCACAGAGGAGAAACGATCCCGGTGATATGAGGGATATGGTCCAGAACCATTACTGCCGCCATCAGATACTTCAACTGCGTCGCATTCCATTTTTTCATAATAAACCTCTTTCTTTTTGATTTACATAGAGTATAGCATACATTTCCACGTATAATCGTACACCCATCTTACATTTAAAAAGCCTATCTTACATTTTTGTAAGACAGGCGTGAATATCAAAAATTTATTATGAAAGTTACCTTCTAGTCCGTAATTCGTTGGTACATTTCGGGTCTTCTATCACGAAACAGTCCCCAGTTGAGGCGTTCACTTGCTCCCTTGTCAAGGTCATAAGTGCTAACAGAACAGCTTCACCTTGTCTTTCAGCTCTCTCTAGAATAGCTCCTGTTTCATCCGTCATAAAGGAGGAACCGTAGAAGTCAAGTCTGGAACTCTGTCCACCATTTTCCTCACTAGGAGTGACTTCTTCCAAGCCATAGCGATTGGCTGCAATAACTGGGACGATATTTGCTGCTGCGTGCCCTTGCATGGTACGTTGCCAGTGACCACAACTATCCGTATCTAAGATAGGCTCTGAACCGATAGCGGTTGGGTAAAAGAGCAATTCAGCCCCATTCAGAGCAAGACAGCGCGCTGTTTCAGGGAACCATTGATCCCAACAGATACCGATCCCAATCTTAGCATAGCGAGTATCCCAGATCTTGAAGCCAGTGTTACCAGGCGTAAAATAAAACTTTTCTTGATAATAATGGTCATCTGGTATGTGGGTCTTCCGATAAACGCCCAGGACTTCCCCATCAGCATCAATGACAGCGATAGAGTTATACAAGACATTGCCATCTTTTTCATAGAAACTGATCGGTAGAACGACCTTTAGCTCCTTGGCAATGGTTTTAAAATGCTGAATAGCTGTATTTTCTGTCACCGACTGGGCATACTGGTAGTAGTCATACTGACGTTCCTGACAAAAATAAGGACGTTCAAACAACTCCGGCAAGAGAATAATTTGGGCTCCTTGCTCAGCAGCTTTTCGAACTAAACGATCCGCTATTTGGATATTCGTTGCCACATCCTTGGCACATTGCATCTGGATCGCTGCAACTCTAACATTTCTCATCTTTTTCTCCTATTCTGGGATTTGTTGGGTGATACAGTGGATATTGCCACCACCTAAAAGAATGTCTCTGGCTGGAATTCCGACAACTTTACGGTCTGGGAAACACTTGCTGAGGATATCTAGGGCCACTTGGTCGTTTACATCCTCAAACTGGGGCACTAAGACAGACTTGTTGGCAATATAGAAATTGACATAGGAAGCTGCAAGACGTTCACCTGCATAACGCTCTTCTTCCCCTTCTTCATAGGTATAGCCTGGTAAATCTTCTTCGGTTACAACTTGATGAAGCGCTGGGATTGGCAATTTATGAATGGTGAAGTGACGCCCTTTTGCATCTGTTTCTTGCTCTAAGAGTTCTAAATCAGCTACTGACATGGCATACTGGGGATCGTTTTGATCATCTGTCCAAGCTAAGACAAGTTCCGCAGGACCAACGAAGGCAGCAACATTGTCAACGTGTTCATTGGTTTCGTCCTGATAAATACCATAAGGAAGCCAGATAACCTTTTCAGCTCCAAGGCTCTCTAATAAGGTATTCTCGATTTCCTCTTTACTGAGATGAGGATTGCGTCCAGGACTGAGTAGGCAACTTTCAGTTACGAGAATCGTTCCTTGACCATCGCTATGTATCGCTCCACCTTCCAGTACAAAAGGTTTAGCCTCATAAACAGGCATTTCCAAGGCCTCAGCAAAACGACTAGCTACTTGGTCATCATCTTCATAATCTTGATAAAGACCATCCACGGCCCCACCCCAAGCATTGAATGACCAATCAACTGCCAACTTTTCTCTTTTGTCATTAACAAGAATGGTCGGACCAGTATCACGCGCCCAAGCATCATTTGTCGGAATATCTAAATAAACGACCTTGTCTCCTAGATAGGACTGGGCTTCAGATAGATAGTCCTGCTCCACCAAAAGATAAACCTTTTCTCCTTCTGCTATAGTATTGATAATCTGAGTAAATGCTCTTTTGGCAGCTTTTCCTTGAAAGGGCCATGAACCTGGTCGAGTCGGCCAGATCATGAGGGTACCATGATGGGGTTCATATTCTGCTGGCATACGAAAGCCTAATTTTTTTGGACTGTCTATCATGATAATCTCCCTTTAAAATCTTGATAGCCGAAGGCTTTGACTAAGCTGCAGTCCCCCTGCTCGTTCATAAGATAGAGACTTGGCAAGCCAATACCGTTAAAGGTATTATTTTTAACAAATGAGTAAATAGCCATGTCTTCAAAATAAAGTCTATCACCGATTTGGATTGGATTTTCAAAGCTATAATCGCCAATCACATCACCCGTCAGACAGGTATTGGAAGAAAGTCTATAGGTATGGGCTTTTTCCTGCGGTTCAAATCCATTTCTCAAAGGTGGACGATAGGGCATCTCAAGTACATCAGGCATATGGCAGGTCGCAGAGGCATCTAAAACCAAGATATCCATACCGTTTTCTACAATATCCAATACTTCAGTAGCTAGATAACCCGCATTAAGCGCAATAGCTTCACCTGGCTCGATATAGACTTCAAGATTGTAAGTTTCTCGGATACGCTTGATTTCAGAAATTAGCAAACCCACATCGTAGTCTTCTCTGGTGATGTGGTGTCCACCACCCATATTGAGCCATTTAACTTGATGCAAATAGGGTCCAAACTGAGCTTCTACTGCTTTCAAAGTTGTCTCTAAATCATCTGCCCCCTGCTCACAAAGGGTATGAAAATGAAGCCCATCCACTAAGTCCAGCAAATCACTCGGTATCTTGTCTGAAGTCACTCCAAAACGGGAGCCAGGAGCACAAGGATCATAGAGCGCGTGATCTCCTTGGGTAGAACATTGAGGATTGAGGCGCAAACCGACACTAATACCAGCCTCTCGGCAACGAGGACCGTGTTTACGCAACTGTCTCTCGGAGTTGAAGACGATATGATCTGATATCTGAAGTAGCTCTTCCATATCTGATTCCTTGAAGGCAGGCGCAAAGACATGGACTTCCCCTGGGAACTCTTCTCTAGCCAGCTTAGCCTCATATAGTCCACTAGCTGTCGTACCTGATAGATACTGACTAATCAAGGGATAGGTTTTGTAGAGGGAATAAGCCTTCTGGGCAAGCAAAACCTTGCAACCAGCTTCTTCTTGAACATACTGTAGAATACGGCAGTTGGCTTCTAGCTTGGCTAAGTCAATGACATAGGCTGGTGTGGGTACTTGTTCTAACTTCATTAGTCCACCATTTGTGGGTTTTCTACCACAACCCATGGCAATCCGTACTCATTCAAAGCTTCCATGAATGGATCTGGATCCAATTCTTCAAGATTATAAACCCCAGGTTGTTTCCAAGTACCATTCATCACTAATTTTGTCCCAATCATGGCTGGAACACCAGTCGTGTAAGAAATGGCTTGTGAACCAACTTCTGCGTAACATTCCTGATGGTCGCAAACATTGTAGATATAGATGGTCTTTTCAACACCGTCTTTGACACCTGTAAAGATACAGCCGATATTGGTTTTTCCAACTGTACGTGGGCCAAGGCTGGCTGGATCAGGAAGCAAGGCTTTTAAGAATTGAATCGGTACAATGTCTTGTCCATTAAAGTTAATAGCATCCGTACGAAGAAGACCAACGTTTTCCAAGCATTTCATATGCGTTAGATAAGATTGGCCAAAAGTCATAAAGAAACGAATGCGTTTAACACCTGGAATGTTTTTGGCAAGTGATTCGATTTCTTCATGGTGAAGGAGATACATGTCTTTCTGTCCAACTTGAGGGAAGTCATACTCACGCTTGATAGACATAGCTTCGACTTCGACCCATTTTCCATCTTCCCAGTAAGAACCTGGAGCAGAAACCTCGCGGAGATTGATTTCTGGGTTAAAGTTTGTTGCAAATGGATAACCGTGGTCACCACCATTACAGTCTAAAATGTCGATATAGTGGATTTCATCAAAATAGTGTTTGAGAGCATAGGCTGAAAAGACACTAGTCACACCTGGGTCAAAGCCAGATCCAAGCAGAGCAGTCAAGCCTGCTTCTTTGAATTTTTCCTGATAAGCCATTGCCATGAGTAATCAAAGTAGGCTGTAAAACCAAGTTCCTTACAACGTTTTTCATAAATAGTACGCCACTCAGGATCTTCTGTGTCCTCAGCCTCATAGTTGGCCGTGTCGATATAGTGGACACCTGTCGCCAAACATGCGTCCATAATGGTTAAATCTTGATATGGTAGTGCTACGTTCAAAACAGCTTCTGGCTTGTAGCTTTCAATCAAAGCAATCACTTCTTCAACCTTGTCAGCGTCAAGGGCAGCTGTCTCAATCTTTGTACTTGTTTTGCCTTCTAGTTTAGCCTTCAAGTCATCACATTTTGACTTGGTACGGCTAGCAATCATAATCTCTGTAAAGGTTTCGCTATCTTGGCAAATCTTTGAAATAGCAACTTGGGCGACTCCCCCACATCCAATAACTAATAAACGACTCATTTTTTTCCTTCCTCTTCTTCTAAAATGTCTTCTACATACTTGGGCAGCATAAAGGCTCCCACGTGTAAGTTTGCAGTGTAGTATTCTGTGAAAAGCTGGCGTTTTTTCCAGCCTTCCTTGTCAAAATCTTTGACAGGATGGTATTTTTTCGATGCAAATCCAAACAACCAATAGCCAGCTGGACTGGTAGGGATATGCGCCTGATAAACCCGACTGATTGGAAAGGCTTGATTGACCTTGCGGTGCATGCTTCGGCAAGCTGACTCATCCTCGTCAAAGAAGGGACTCCCATGCTGATAGATCATGATGCCGTCTTCTTTGAGAGCCCTATAACTATTGCCGTAAAATTCCTTGGTAAAGAGCCCTTCCGTATGGCCAAATGGATCTGTCGCATCGTTGATGATGATATCGTAATCATCTTCACAGTTTCTCAAAAATCTCAGCCCATTTTGGTAGTAAATGGTAACACGAGGATCATCTAGCCCTGCAGCAAAATCTGGGAAATACTCACGACAGACTTCAACCAGCATCTCATCCGGTTCCACAATATCGATTTGTTCCAATTCTGGATACAGTGTCAAAACTTGGGCAACACCACCGTCGCCACCCCCAATAACCAAGACTTTCTTGGGATTTGGGTGGACAGCCATGGGAACGTGGACCGTCATTTCATTGTAAACAAAATCATCCGCATCTGAGAACAAGACGTGACCATTTAAAATCAGTATTTTTCCAAAAGCTGGCGTATCCAAGACTTCGATATCCTGCCATTCACTTTTACCAGCGTATAGTTGCTTGGCTGTTCTTAAGGACAATTTCACATCTGGAGTATGAACTTCAGAAAACCATAAATCCATCTAGTTCTCCTTTCTCTTAATGACGTTGATGTGATTGACCTCTGGATCTTCCGTCCCTTGGAGGGAGCAACCACGTTCCTTGGCAAATTGGATATAGTCTACAATTTCTCGTGTAATGCGTTCACCTGGAGCCAAGATAGGAATTCCTGGAGGATAGCACATGACAAATTCCCCACAGACTTGTCCAACAGAATCATCCAAGGTTAAACTTTTTCTCTCGGAATAGAAGGCTTCTTGCGGAGACAGCACTAACTCGGGCTGAATATATTCTCCAGCTATCAAGTCCTTCCCATTTCGTGAGTAAAGTCTCTTAATATCAGCCAAAGCACCGACCAAACGCTCGATATCTTGGATGCGGTCACCGATTGAAATATAGGCCAATATATTGCCGATATCCCCGAATTCAATCTGAATATCGTATTCATCTCGCAAGAGATCATAAACCTCTATCCCTGTTAGCCCAATACCCTGAGTGTAAACTGACAGCTTGGTCACGTCAAAATCACAGACCGACACACCGTCTATGAGCTCTTTTGAGTAGGCATAGTAACCACCGATAGCATTGATTTCACGACGAGCGTATTCGGATAGCTCAATGACTTTCTCAAAAGACTCTTTACCACGAAGAGCTAAGTTCCGTCGAGAAATATCCAAACTAGCCATCAACAAGTAAGAGGCAGATGTAGACTGGGTCAGGTTGATGATCTGACGAACGTACTCAGGTTCATCTGCTCCCCGATAAGTAAAATGGAGCTCTGAGTCAAACTCCCACCAGACTTATGCATAGAGACCGCCGCCATATCAGCACCTGCATCCATAGCAGAAATTGGAAGTTTATCTGTGAAATGCAAATGCGCTCCGTGGGCTTCATCTACTAAAACCATCATGCCAGCTTCATGAGCCATTTCCGTTAAACCCTTGAGGTCTGAACAAATTCCATAGTAAGTAGGATTGTTAATCAAAATGGCCTTGGCATCTGGATGCTCCTTAATTGCCTGCGCAACACGGTCATTTTCAAGACCTAAAGCGATGCCGATTTTAGGATCTACACTCATCTCGATATAGATTGGAATGGCACCACATAGAACCAGCGCATTGATGGCAGATTTATGGACATTTCTCGGTAGAATAATCTTATCTCCTGCCTTGCAGGTGGAAAGAATCATAGTCTGCACCGATGAAGTTGTTCCCCCAATCATGAGAAAGGCATGCGCCGCTCCAAAAGCATCCGCTGCCAACTCCTCTGCATCCCGAATAATCGAAATGGGATGACCTAGATTATCCAAGGGTTTCATCGAATTGACATCAATGCCAACACATTTTTCCCCTAATAGTTCGACAAGTTCTGGATTTCCTCGTCCACGCTTGTGACCTGGCACATCAAAGGGGACAATCCTTTTCTTGCGTAGCTTGACCAAGGCCTCGTAAATTGGGGCTTGGTTTTGATCTAACTTCTTCAAGACATACTCCTTTACCGTATTTTTAGCACCTCAAAAAGATAAAGGCGACTAAAGGTTGACTTATGAAAAAAGAGCAGGTTTTCACCTGCTCTGCAATCTTCTGACGTGTGTATTTTGGTTTCTGTTGAGTATGTCTGTTCCTGATGTTTCCTAACTCTCTAGTAGCAAATATTACGTACTTTATTGATCGTTTCACAAGATGACGTGTGCTTTCACCACACTAAAAATTTATGAATTAGGACAAATATCCTAACATCAACTTATAAAAGTAGGCTTTTAACCCTATCAATAATGTGGCTTTTCAACCACGCTTCGGCATTCAACCCTGCCTGTCCGTAGGCATTTTTTACTCGGGTTTATATTTGCTAGAAAACATCATCTCATTTTCTAAGCCTTATAACTATATCATGTTTACAAGAGCTTGTAAAGTATTTTGTGAAAGTTTTTTTAAGAGTATCATTTTTTGTTCGTGAAATATTATTCAACAATAAAAAGAAATCGCTTTAAAACATCATAGACGTAAGAAAAAAGGAACTACAAACGTTAATTTGCTTTAATAATTCTTCAAGTATGACTTGATATTGAAAATCAGTTCTTTTCATCAGATTTTATAAGTATTTCCAGCTAGGAAGTACGAATCAACTGCTCCAATTCTACTTCTGAAAGCTGACCTTGATTGTAGAGTTTTCTAAGTAAGTCCTCATCTACGGTAATTGAATAGTAATACGTCACAAACTCATGAAATCGCTCAAAACTATCAAAGAAATAAGATAGTAACCATTCACCACCATCCTGATCTTGGTAGGTATTTTGATGCTCTTGATCGTCATACCAGATAAAGAAGGTTGTTTCATCTTTTTGTTCTTCTGAGTATAGGTTTTGATACTTTTCATCCAGTCCTTTATAAAATCCGTCTATGATGTCTTGATTCCACTCATCCGCAGCAAATTGACTCAAACTGCTTTCATGGTCAAAGCCCTTTATAAGGATCATTTTATCAGTAAAGATCACATCTAGAGAATCACCAGAACCGTTGTCGATAAGGTAACGGACTCCGTAGCTTTCCTCAGTCTTAACAATCAATCGAAGCCATGTCTTGTTTGGATCTGTTCGATACTCATCAATGACAAGCAAGGCATCTAAGCGAGTCTTTATCTGGTCCCATTCAATTTTTCCCATTTCTTTAATCCTCCGTCTTAAAGTTTAAAATCTATTATGCTTACAAATTCTATAACCAATTTCTATCTATCCCGTCCGACTACACGGTGGAATATTTCCTTCACCAGACAAATCATCAGGTGTTTGATTTTTGTTGAGTCTGACTAGACTTTAATCTTATATTAATTAACATAGTTCAATCAATCGTTCACTAAGAATAAGAAAGTCACTCATTAATCAAAGAAGCAATTTCTTTAGGTGCTTGAGTATAAAGCTCATGACCAAAGTTATCTAGAAAAATAGTATCAAAATAGTCTGGCAATTCTTTTAGAGCCTCTTCTCTCCATGCTACTTCATTAGGATATCGAGGACTAATAAACAAGGTATTTCCCACTTTTCTCTTAAACGCTTGTATTTTTCTCCGTAGCTGTAGTAACGTTTCTATATTTTCATAATTTATAGCTAACTCATATCTATTATACTGCACATTCCAATGATAGGAATGTCTTACAGCTTCCTCCATATTTTTTGACCAATGCTTTGCTTCAGATTTTTCTTTAGAAATAAGAATATCTATGTCAGAAAGGTTTTGAGACTTGATATAGTTTTTGGTTTCCTCTAACTCTGTATCTAAAGGTAAAATCTTATCTAAATCTAAATAGCCACCATCCAAAAGAATCAGTTTTTTCACTTCTTGAAATTCCGATGCGAAATAACGAGCCAAATCTCCTCCGAGAGAATGGCCTATCAGACAGATAGATTCTTCCCCAACTATCTCCTTTTTAAACCATGATTTCAATTCTATTTCATCTCTAAAATACTTTTCATATGGATTTATAAAACAAACAATCGAGTCTAGCTCTTGAACAAAATCCTTGCTATGATAGACATTACTTCCCAAACCGCCAATAAAATATATTTTCATTCTCTAATTAATACTATGCTTATTCATCTTTTGTTCAAAGATAGTCGTGATAATCTGACGCAATTCTTCACGTTCTTTTTCTGGGATTTCACCACTTGCTTGAGCTGCAGCGTAGAGTTCAGGGTGTTCAAATGAAATGCGTTTAATAGTACGTGTTGTAGCATGTTTTCTCACGAAAAAGGGAATACGTTTGATCCACTCTTGGGGGACCAATCCTAGTATTTTTGTAGCAGTTTCCTTATCACTAATCTCAGATGTTGACAACCCCAGACGAATCATTTCTTGTTCTTTTTCAGTAAAATCTGTTAATTCCATCTGATTAATTCTCCTATTCTCTCTAATGTTAAATTATATATCAGGTGTAGCAAGACACCAAATAGTCTGTTTGTAAAATGCGTCCTATACTAGAATTCTCCTGTCACTCTTAATTTCTTCTTAGTAAAAAATCACGAAACCTTTAGGCAATATCACCAGTTGCTGCTCCAATACTTGGCAATGACTTGCTAGAGCTACAGCATCACTATCTACAAGATAATTTTCAGTTGATTGGTTAAAAATAGCTTGGAGTTTTTGTCCATCATAATTCCATGCCAGAGATACCACATCTGGCTTGATTTCTTGCAGACTATAGGTGCCATGTTGGATAATGCCTGAAACATCCTTACGAAGCTGAATCAATTTCTTCATAAAATTCAACATCTCATTGCTATCGGAAACACGTTCCCAAGGCATGACACGACGGCAATCTGGGTCTGGTCCGCCACCTAACTCCAACTCCGTTCCATAGTAGAAACACGGCGTCCCCCTTTGTAGAAAGAGGCAAGCAAGGGCTGACTTAACGAGTTGGGTATCTCCCTTAGCAGTAGCCAAAATGCGCTCCGTATCATGCGAATCCAAGAGATTGAACATCACTTCCGAAATCTGTTGTCTATAGTACATAGACTGGCTTTTGATCTCATTGATGAATTGAGGTGACTTCTTAGTCCCTCGCAAGAAATAATCCTTAATGCTGTCGGAGAGAGGATAGTTCATGACTGCGTGGAATTCATCTCCGTTTAACCAAGGCTGTGAAGTGTGCCAGACCTCTCCAAGAATATAAAGGTCAGGCTTTTTAGCCAAGACAGTCTTATGGAAATCTCGCCAAAATTGATGGTCTACTTCATTTGCCACATCCAAACGCCAAGCATCGATATCAAACTCTTCAATCCAGTAGGTCGCAACGCTTAGTAAATAGTCCCTTACTTGAGGATTTGCCGTATTGAGCTTGGGCATATAGCTGGCAAAGGCAAAGGTATGATAAGGGAGCTTTCTTGGATCACCGAGCTTATCCTTGGTCACTGGGAACTCTTGAATATGGAACCAGTCTTTATATACTGACTCTTCACCGTATTTAAGGACATCCTGCCATTGAGGTGATTTGTCCCCGATATGGTTGAAAACAGCGTCCAGCATGATCTTCATGCCTCTCTGATGGGCCCCCTCCACCAGTTTACGGAAGGTTTCCTTGTCTCCAAAATGCCGGTCAATTTTAAAATAATCCGTTGTATTATACTTGTGATTGCTTGGGGATTCAAAGATTGGACAGAGATAAAGTCCTGTAATCCCTAAGTCTTGCAAGTAATCCAGATGGTCAATAATACCCTGTAAATCACCACCAAAGAAATCGCTCGTCTTTGGTTTGATAGAGGAATCCCAAGCTAGTGCACCTTCAGGTGAAATCTCAGGATTGCCATTAGCAAAGCGTTCTGGGAAAATCTGGTACCATACCGTCTTTGCTACCCAGTCAGGAACATGACAAGCATCAATCTCATGAATATAAGGAATTTTAAATCCATTTCCTTCATAATGAAGGTTTTCTAGCGTGTTTTCAACACATCCCTTATCGCCATAGAAAATACTCTGACCTTGCTTATCCTTGAGTTCAAAGAGATACTGGAGTCGCGCATAGCCCACTGAAACTTCTGCTTGCCAGTAATCAAATAAGGCATCAGAAGTTACTTTGACCATCTCCTTGTTTACTTCATAATGGTCCTCTAAAAAGATAAAAGGATCACCATAATGCAAATGGATGCTTTCAATATCATCTTTCTTAGTCCGGATACGAATGTGCATTATCTTATCCTTATAAAGATAAGCATACTCCGACTCTGTTCTATGGTAAATGGCAGTCAATTCCATTGTTTTGTCTCCTGATTTACTTTCATTCATCTGTAACGCAAACGCTTTCACCTTTGTTGTTCTAGTATACTACTTTAAAATTTTATTTTCAAGACTAGTCCGTAGTTTTGAGTGGATTGTTTTTCAAAATAAAAAAGCAGCCAGTCTTACAACTTGCTACTTTTCAAATGATGATTTTACAAATGTCTTTCCAGCCACTCTATCTTTTTAAAATCTTTATTGTTATTGTGGTCATTTCGATAGGAATCTTGGGAAGAAGCCTTGTATATACTGAAATACTGTTCCAAACTTGGAACACGAAAAGTGATGTCCTCGAGATGAATCAACTCTATATCTGATTCCGAAACTCCTGCAAAATCAAGTAACGAATCGATACTTCCAAATTCAACACTCACTCTATCCTTTGGAATTCATGCTCATGAATATCTGTTAAGGCGTAGCCTAAGTCTTTCATCACTTTCATTATCTTGTCCCAGTCATAAATTCTGAGATGATCAGGTGCTTCCCAACCTCTAGGGTCACCAGGCACATGAATGTCAATGTCAGACGGCTGCCATTCTTCATTTGAACGGTATTCAAACCCCAATGACCCCATGAGCGTCGGAGTGATTCCGACTTGGTTTAAATGAGAACAAATTGTTCGAAATTCATCAAATAGAGAATTCATTCCTCCTCCAATCGTTGATATAGAACTTAATTTCGTTGTGAACAATAAACTAATTTTTACCTTCTACTCTTTCGGTTTTGAAAATACTTCTACTCGTTGAGCTAGGACTTTGATTTCTACAGGTAGGTTATCCGATTTATCGCCGTCAACATCTGACTCCAATTCACTATCTGAAGAGATTTTAATATTACGTGCTCTGATATACTCAATATTATCATTTCCGACAACATCTCCTTTTAGTAAATCAGGAATAACGGATAATTTAGAGAATATAGAAGCATCTTTTAGAATCAAAATATTGGCATAGCCATCTTTGTCTTCTTCAAAGATTTTCTTATCAGCGAAGTAATTTGTCAAGAGAACCAAAACATGACTAGCTTCACCAACATAATTTCCATTTTCTGTCTCGACATTAATATTAAAGACCTGATCCGTCATAACAGACTTCATGGTATTTACAGCATAGGCAAGGATACCAAATTTTGTCTTATCTTCAATTTCAACATTGTGAATCGCCTCAGGCAGAGAACCGATACTAAAGATATAACCAAAATAGTTATCATTTGCTTTACCGATATCAATCTTGTTGGTTAAGTTAAAATCGAGTTCATCTATCGCGCCATCGATGTCTTGATTAATTTCCAACAGTTTCGTAATGAGGTTGCCCGTACCTCCAGGGATAATCCCTAACTTAGGAATATAGTCTCTCTCAGCAATACCCGAAATGACTTCATTGACAGTCCCATCTCCACCAAAACACACCACTGCATCATACTGCTCACGAGACGCTTCCTCAGCAAAGTGTGTTGCATCTAAGGCTTTTTCGGTAATTTTTGTTTCCACATGCTCAAAATAATCTTTGGCCTTATTCTCCAGCTTTTCTTTATAATCCAAAGCCTTCTCGCCACCAGAGGTAGGGTTGATAATTAACATTGCTTTTTTCATTGATAATACTCCTTAATTTTTAAATAGAAATGTTAGTGTAACTACATCAGTCATTACATATAATGCTATTATATAATGAAACCTCAGAAAAGGGAACTTTGACGTACTGGAGATTGATTTATAAAAATATAGACAAAGAGTTTACTAAGAATTTCAAGCATATAAAACATAGGTTAAATAAAGATTAGCAGATAATATCAGACGAATAGCTCCAAAATATAGTCAGTTACCTATCTAAAATAAAGAAATCATTTTATTAATCTGTCCACCATTAAATCCAGCTTGCGCGAAAATTTCTTTAAAAATTTCTTTTACCTCATCCTTCTCTTTCTTCTTCCAATCCCCATGAAATTTATTCTCGATTCGGTAACTTCTTTGAATAATCACTTTTACATGATTGATTCAAAAATTTCTTTTGCTAATTTATGTTCATTTTCTTGAAGAATATCTAAATTCCTTTTTTTTTAATGAATAAATGTTACCCCCATTAGGATATGAAATAATATTTTTTATGAATAAACTATCCTTGTCAAAACAATCTTCAAAATAGTAATCTGTGATGAATTTGTTTAGATCTTCTCCCCAGCTTTCTTTAATCCAATCTCTCCAGTTTTGATGGGGATCACCTTTATGACAATTTATTATTATATTCATCTTCCAAAGCCAGTTATCTGCTCCATGACTTCCAGGGGGGAAACTTTCCACCACTGGCATCATATTTCCACACCAATAGTAAACAATAGCAAAAGCTTTAAAATAAGGTTCTAAGTCATGTGGTATTTCTAAATCATCTTCTAATATCCAATCTTTTATTTCTTTACCACCTTTCAAGCTAGGTTCAACATTGGTAATTTTTTTATATGGAACAGTGATTGAAGTAAGGATGTCACCCGTAAGTGCAATACCTTTCGATTTATTGACAAGCAAATGAGCTCCCTTATATCCTGATTTTGATTTTTCTTTGTATGCTTCAATCTCATTATATTTTTGGGCATCCATTAAAGTATTATATTGATTAACTGAGTTTTGAAACTTAATAATCTCCCAATCATCTTCCTCATAAAAAGGATACTTCTTATAAAAATCCATCGCCTTTTTACGTACTTCAAATTCACAATTGATATTATCACTATCTTTAATATCTACTTTATTAATAAACTCATTTACTTGTATCATAAAATATCCTCCATATTTTTTAATTATATAAACCCGTTTAAAAAGACAAATAGATGTGGGTAAATCTACACTAGCTCACTATTTACTCCGTCTTCAGAAAAAATATCCTCGACTTGCTCAAAATTGCTTAAAATGATTGTCGCTTATTTTAAACTTAGATACTGCTTTAATTCAGCTAAGTCAACAGCAAACAAATCAAAAGGTTTTAAATCCTCTAAATTATAAAACAAGACATGTATAATAGCTAGTTAAAAATTCAGATTTTCAAAACAAAGGCACTTCTATTGAACTACCTTGCCATACTCTTTTATTTTATCAGCATATTCAGTCAAAAGTTTTTTTGAATAAATTTTTTCATTACTTGAATTTCTAACTTCTTTCCAAAGAATAGAAGCTACTTTTAGTTTATTAGAGTAGTTGGCACTATTTTCGTCTGCACAGAAATCCTTTAGAAATTGATTCCATTGACAAACCGAATGATCATACTTGGCATAATCTGAATTTCCATAATAGACTTTTAGCATATCTTGGATTGTGAAATTCAAATCATTTTCTTTTTTTACTTTTCTCCAAGCAGTGGCCATATTAGCAGTAAATTTAAAGGGCGAAACACCTGTTAAAGTTGAGAAATATTCTCTAAAGTTTGCATTAAAGGAGAATCCACATTCAAGTAAGGGCGTATCTAAAGTAACGACTTCTACTCGTTTCTTTTTCCTTTTTACTGATGATTTTTTAATCAAATTGCCCTTGAAGTACTGCTCAATAATATCATTGAGTTCCTGTTTTGTACCTCTATATTCAAGTCCTAATGACCTGCATATCTGTGAAAGTTCATCCCGATACCAGTAATATTTATTAAATTCATCAAAGGATGAGATTTTTTCAAACATAGGTCTGCTTTCTATCAATATTTCACCTCCTTAAAAACAGTTTAGGTTTTCATCTCAAAATAATGGAGTTTTAGTTTCTTTATTTTGAGGATTAAAAATGTTTCACTAACAAACTCAAACACTCAGCGGTTCGGAATTACTGTTTCATCCGTGAAAAAACAATCCTCACGAAATAAAGGAAAATCCTTCGTTTTAATATTGTTCCATTCGTAAACCGAACCGACAATATCTCCCACAATTGCTCCTAACATATATATACCCTCCTTAGAAAATACCCATTATAAATATAGTTTACTTATGAATCAACTCGTACAAGCAGCGCCACACATTCTACATACGCGGTCATAGGGAACATATTCACGGGTTACACGTACTGAGCAATGTACCCGCGTTTTTCGGACGGCTAAGTTGAATCACTTGTTATCACCCTCTAATTGAACCTGTGTATGAGCTAGAAAATCTCCTAGATGCCTTTTATCTTTTCTAAAAATTGCCATTGCCAGTAACAAAAGTGCAAGTAGGGTTGCTAAAGACGAAAGAATAATGGATATTAAATCAAAATCACTATAGACTCCATGAATAGTTCCCATATGCCCTAATTGCCAAGGTAAAAATTTGATGAGATTTCTAATAAAGCTAGCCTGAATTGTTTTTTTCTGATAGACCAAACGAAGCCCTGCTTTTGATTTCCCAAAACTTCCATTTTTTGCATAATCCGAAAATGTGAAATAAAGCATGATTGGTAGGACACTGATAAAAAATGTAAGAGTCTGCGCCTGAAATTCTGTTTGCATTGGCACACCATTAAATACAAAGTAGTAATAAGTTATAGAGCAAAGAAACAGAATACCCAGGTAAGTTATGATTAAAAGATAATCAAATAGTAGTTCAGTCATTCTTTTTTTAACCGAAATAAGATTAATTTTCAAAATCTCCATTATTTTATCCTCCTGTCTAAGCTCGTACAAGCAGTGATGTCTCATCAAATAGAAAAGTCTCTAACATTGATTATCTAGAATGACCACACGTTACTTTCAATAATGGATATCCTGATCTAAATTTTAAAATGTTGTTTCCTTACTAATTCTATTACTCGCCAATATAGTATAAATCAAAATAACCAATAAAAATGATAACAAAAATAAGATTAATTTTTAACACAAAATAGAGATTTAACAAATTTGCGAATGCATGAAATAATACACAGTATCCAACAGATTTTCGTTTGACGGTAAAGAAGCCCTAAAACAAAACTTAAAAATAATGTATATATAAAAAATAAAATAAAAGGAAATCCTTGATGACTTTCTCCAACTATAAACCATAAAGGCAGATGCCAAATCCCCCAAATTGATCCTATAATCAAATTAGATTGCCAATAAGTATATTTTTTATCAAGCAAGGGTTGTAATATTCCTCTCCATCCTAATTCTTCATGTCCACCACCAAAAAAAATTAGTTGTATAAAGAATAATGCATCAGATAAATTGATACTTCATTTAATTCTAAGGAAGATACAGAAAATAGTATCAAAATTGCTAACAAATGAATAATGAAATAAATACTACTATTTTTTCTTTTATTAAATACAAAATGTTTAAATTTTATATTATTACTTTTCAAATAAAAGCCACTTGCAATAGCTGGACCAAGTGCACCCATTATATGTAATATTCTTCCTATAAATGTCTCTAATCCCAAAATATAAGATTGTGTAAATATGGCAAGAAGCCCCAAGATATATAAGTAATTCCAAATGTAAAACAAAGATAATTTTTTAAATTCTTTTTGTCAATTTCTGTCATTTTATCGCCCTTATCTTGATTATTTTATGAATAATATTTTTACTGCTTCTTAGTTGCTCTCGATTTATAACTAACTATATTTTATCACAAAAATGCAAAAAAAGCCTTACAATCAAGGCTTTTCATTATTGATTCATTCCAAGAATTCTAGACTTTTACAAGCAAACTTACACACTCCACGTAGCACGAGTGAACACTAAGTATTCCATGTAGTCTTGTCTGTATATGGAAACATATCTATAAACCTTTTAACGATATCATAAAGTTATCGTTAAAAGGTATTACTTCGGCAAACTGGGATTTATATCATTTATGTTTTCTCATAATCCATATAAAAACCAAAAGTGCAAAAATGGTATAAGCGATAATTGCAAAAATAGATGCTTCTAATCCAAAATCGCCACCTGTAATCCATCTATTTCCTGAAGACAATACGAAATTATAGATAGAATCACCCTCACTTTTTGTTCCGAAATGAATAATATTGCCAACAAAAACCATATTTCAGATACCATGGACAATTGCACTATTCCAAATAATATTGCTCTCAATTGCAATTAAGGAGAATAATATACCAACCAATGTACCAGCAATTATCAACTGAACTATACTAATTAGATCTAAATCACTGCCTACTATATGCAAAATTCCAAATACTATTGATGGTAGAAATATTGCTATCGAGCGGTTCCATCTTTCCTCAAATATGCTTAGAATTACCCCTCTAAAGACACTTTCCTAAACAATGCCCGTAGCTAGTCCGTAAAACAACAAGGAAGATGTTATGATTTCCAATTTATGTTCTCCATTTCCTGCTGTAAAAATCCCTCCCGATAGTATTAAGCAGGCTATAACAAAGCCAGTCATAGTAAATGCAAGTATGAAATATTTAAAATGCAATCTGACTGGTGTTATCCTGTAGATGGATAAACTTCCTCTTAATAGTCTTTTTGTAAGTATCTTCATCCCTAAAAGGAAAACCGATATATACATAAGTGCTGATATAATATTTGCAATCCATACAGGAATACCAATTTTTGCAATAAATGTACCTACTCCTAATGCTATCCCCTGTGATACTGCTAAGCAAGAAATCGCCAAAAAACTTCCTAATATAACTTTCCGAGTTGAATTTTTTTTATCTTCCATAAACCACCACTACAAATTCTAATCTCTCTTTACTTGAAAATAAATCCCATTATATAATCTCATAAACTCTTTAGCAAACTTTGTTACAAGTTCATGATTAAGTGCAGCTGCTGTGGCAGAATGTATACACCCATTTACATTTTGTAACTCAAGCATACTACAATTTTTGGCTGGATGACTTCTCATAAATCATTAACAAGAAGAATCCTAAAATCAAAATCATATGCTTCAATTCCTAGATTTCTTTGATTTTAAGTTTTTTCTAACCTTTCACTTTTGTACTTTTGACATCAATACCACGCACTTAACATGTAATAGTTAGGCTATTTCCAAACATATCCACAACTATTATATTACTTGATGTTTAAGGCTTTTGTAACTATTTTGTCTTATCATCCTTTCTTTTTTAATTAGGCTATTATGATGTTATATCAGCTAAATATTAAAATTTAATAATAGGTCATAATTTCTTGTATTAAATCTTTTTCATTACGATTATCATGTACATAATCCATATACTGAGGTCTTCCTGTTTTTAAATATAATAGCCATCCCTGCAATGATGAAATATAATCATCTTCTAATGTAGATAAGCTTGAATATTTACCTACATACATATTACCTGAACACCATAATTCATGTCTCACTGGATATAAATAAGAACCTTCATCTCTTTCTATTACTTTTGCATATCCATTTTCATCAATTACAAGCTGATTATCTAACCTATCATCTGCATATCTCATAGCCACCTCAATTTCCTGCTTAGTAAACAAATGTATGGGTTTTCCGCATCTAATTGCTCTCACCGAAAAATATGTTTCGTATTCTAGCTCTGCCAAACCATTTTGTTTAAGAATTTCGGAAACTCTTTTTTCAAGATTATATTCTAAATCAATAGCTGCTTTTCTATCATAAAGACAAAAACATTTCTCATCTGAATATGGATTCATTTTTTTAATGTGTCCATCTGTACAAATATAATAATTCATTTCTTCAAATAGTCCTAAAGAAATTTCATTTCCCGAAGGTAAAAATTCAAAGACAAATTTTATAGTCGCGGAATTCGTCAATGGACAAATTTGGAGCATATCGCAAAAGTCCCAATTCATAAAATTTTGTTTTATATAATCTTTGCTTTTTTTACGCTCTGAATATTTTTTCTTTCTATTAGATACATCGTATTCCTTAAACAAATCTTTTTTAAACGGATTTTTATTAAATTCTCCCAAATTTAATATTCTATCTTCTATTTCTTCATCCGGTAAACCCTTAAACTCATCATTACTCTTTATATACTGATATAACTTTGAATAAAGATTTAACAGCCATTCGATATAATTTCTAAATTCACTAGCACTGCAATCACCATGTCTTCCATCATATGTTCCATTTATTCCATTGTACGGTCCATTTTTCAATACAATTAAGAATTTTCCCCTAATATAACGGTATACTGTTTGAAATCCTTTGGGCAAAGGAATTGCTGTTTCATAATCATAAACACCGTATTGTGCATACTGAGCCGAAACATAATGGGCAGGATAATCCTCAACTAAATGTTCATTATCACAATCGTCTTCTGCGCTAAGAATAGGAGATAATTTGTCAAATTCCAACAGAAAATAATTCCACCTGTAATTTTCATTGAACCCTTCAAAATATAATATTTTTGGTCTTACTATATAACAAAAACCTGATGTATCATACAATTTTATACAGTTCTCTTCATCTGCTATTTCTGCAAAAGAAAAGTCCAATCCACCTTTATCATGAAAAAGCATATGATTATATGCAGGTGTTTTACCAATAATATTTAGAATCTCCACAATTTTATTAATATTCCTCCATGATGATGATTCTGGAGGATTGAGTCCAAATAACTGTTTATTTAGGAAATTCCAGTCACTGGCTTGAGATTTATCTATGTCAGAATATACACCAATCCAATTAATTAATCTTTCCTTAAATTCCTCAATTGTTGGACGAACATCTGGATTATTATCAGTAGAATCTTTGAGAAGTTCATCTATTTCTACAAGATAGGTGTTTTTATATTGCTCCAAATAGCGTAAACTATGGCTAGGATCTAAATAATTATATACCCCATCAAATCCTTTTTCATTATTAGTTAAAAACATCCACATTGTTTTTGCTAACGAAAAAGCATCTGCTTTTTTACTATCTGCTTTTTTAGGATTTCGCTTCATTTCTGGTGCAATAGTAAAAATTGCTCCAAGCCCTTTATCAGATTTAGTAAAGTCATCTGTATTATTTGGAAAATCAACTAATCCAAAATCGCCAAATGCAAATCTGTTATTGTAATAATAAATATTAGAAGGCTTTATATCACGATGACAAATATCTTTTTCATGTAGCTTTTCTAAAGTTTCACTTAAAGAAATTATTCCCTTAACAATTTCTTCAATATCTAATTTATTTTCAAGTATATAATCTACTGCAGATATTGCAATAGGCATTGTATACCAATATTCTTCAACAGAAAATCTATAGATAGGAATAATTCCCTCTATTATTTGATAATTATCTTTTATGGTGTTTATTTCATTAACAAAACGACTGTGTTTCTCTTTTCCCCCAACAACTAAAACTTTTAAAGCATATTCTTCATTATCTTCTTTACATTTTACACGATAGACTTTTGCATTTCCGCCTTCTCCTAATTCATCAATGATTTCATAATAATTATTCCAGCTTTTTTGTTTTGCCATATACAAACTCTCCTTAACCGTACCAAATAATCTATATATTACTTCTTTTTAGAACTATACTTTTCGTTTTTCCTCTTACTACCATTTTCCTCTTTCACAATACTACTCCTCCGACCTTTCTCAATCTGCACTGCCTCAAAAGTTTCCTTTGAAATTATCGCAGGGTTGTTTTCTGATGCCATATACTGAACATCGCTTTTTCCTGATTTAAAAAGTTTAACATCACCAGTATACTTCTCATTACTCAGCATAACATCAATCGTTCTCTTACACCATTTCTCTTTTCCGGTTGGAGAGAGAATCTTTCTTTTTTCGAGTTCCCTGATAATGCCTAAAATACTTTGACCGCTGAGATATAAATCAAATATCAGCCTAACATTTTTAGCCTGTTCTTCATCAATAACCAGCTTTCCATCAGCATCATGTTTGTAACCATAACACTTTCTATCATAGAGTTTCGAAGTCCCCTGTGCTGCACGCTGCTTAATTCCCCATTTTATATTTTCACTTCTTGACTCGTTTTCACCTTGTGCAAGTGCTTCAACAATTGCTATCATCAAGTCACTGTCTGTATTTTCAGTATCCAATTCTTCCTGCTCAAACATTACATGAACACCAAGCGTTTTTAATTGATTAAGAGCATCTAATATTTCAACCGTATCTCTGCCGAATCTACTAATATTTTTCGTTATAACTATATCCAGCTTTCTTGAACGGCAATTGTCAAGTATCTGATTGAACTCTTTTCTGGATGAACCTGTTTTACTTGTAGCAATGTCTATATAAACGTCAGCTAAAACCCATTGCAGCATTGAGGCAATCAATCTGGTCAAATGCGATATTTGAGCAGTCAGGCTTTGAAGGTGATCCATGCTATTTGTACTTACACGACAATAAATCCCGACACGCTTTTCCCTTTTTGGCTTCGGGGGAATATAATAAACGTTTGAATTATTCGGCATGTTTTCTCACCTACCTGCACTTGTCTAATCAACATATGATTAGAATTTATCAATGGTGATTAGTCTATTTAATCATCATATCAACTCAACCTTGGAATAGTAATCTTATCAACTCAACCTACCCCATATCTATTCTGTCCACTCAACTATCCTCATGGATATGTTCCCAAGCCCTTGATTTTAGGGCGTTTGACAGGATTATTGGCATCATAAAATAGAATTCCAAATTCCACAAACACTCTGAAATCAAGAGGTTTTCACACTCTTATTTTTCAATCCTTGACATCAATACTACCGTCTCCACATGTGCTGAGAGCTTTCTTCTATACTAATAGACGAAAGGGTGTGAAAATGATTTTTAAATGATACTGTGGAACGGAACAGTAGCCCTAGTATTGACTACTGTCGTTTCTATTCATATTGGCTATTCTAGGACTGAGATGAAAAAATCTATAAATGCTCAGAATAAAATTGAACCCGCAAATCTCCCCAAAACAATGGTGAGTCATGTACTTGTATTATTCCGAAAAAATACACCTCTGGTGCAGTGAGACAAATTGGTGTATCTTATAGTGGCTTCGTAGATGAAAGCTATACTCTACTATCACTCTTTGATGATGTAGAACAAATTGAAAAAGATAATAGACTTCAGACAGCTATTGATGTTGTCAGAGAACAGTTTGGTTTTTTAGCCATACAAAAAGGAACCGTCCTAACTGAAGGTTCCAGAAATATTGAACGCAGTAAACTTATCGGTGGTCATTCCGCGGGTGGATTGGAGGGATTAAAATGAAACAAGAAAAAAATACAGTACAATTTTCAGAAATCCGTAGCAAAGGATGTAATGATATTGAAATGCTTGAAAGATTTTTACATGGAATCGTTGAAACAGCAACTTCAAAACTTCGTCAGAGAAAACTCAAAACAACTGAAATATCGATACGACTAGTACATGCTAAATCTGAAAACCGATTACCATTGGAATTTACATTTAGCATTAAGCCAACAAGCTCATCTGTGATAATCTATACTGAGGTAATCAATCGCTTTAAAGAATGTTACACAGGTGGGGGAATTCAAGGTTTTACGATTCAATTTGATAAAAATACCCTTGCCTCTGCATAGAAAGGATTTGATATGATTGACCGTTCATATTTACCATTTCAATCAGCAAGAGAGTACCAGGATACAAAGATGCAAAAATGGATGGGCTTTTTCCTATCTGAACATGCATCAGCACTCTCTGATGATACAAACAAAGTAACGTACATGTCTGACTTATCACTAGAGAAGAAATTATTACTCCTCAGTCAAGTATACGCCGGGCAGCTACGCACACGCATTCAAGTGATTGAAAAAAACAAGCGTGTTTCCTACACTGGAACAATACCAAGTCTGACCAAAGATTTCATTTTGATAAAAACTACAACAGGTCACATCAATTTGAAATTAAAAGACATTATTAGTATTGAACTTGTCGAGGAGGTGCTCTATGAATCAGCTTGAGTTTCAGCGTAATCACCTACAAATGGACTATTATAGCGAGAGCTACCAAGATTTTGAACGTGACTTCTACCGCTACTCTAACATGAATATTCCATTGACCTTCCTAACTGATGATATCCTAAAAACAATGGCGACTTCACGTAAGAATTACTTTGTCCTCAATAAGGAAAAGTCCAGAGATAACCGCGATCACTTCTTCATATTTGAAGTAAGTACCGTAGATGAGAATCCGCTAATCTATCATTATACATATAAGAAAACTACAATATATTTAGCAGAAAAATAGGAGCAGTTCAATTGACTGTTCCTATTTTTAATATTCATAAAATCTAAAGTCTTTATACTCTTTAACAATGGAGTCGCCAACCAGAACAGACTATACTGACCAGCGACTACCTTAAATTTAATGTTTCAGATTTATTTTCTTATCTCTAATTTCATAAACTACATCTGCTACATTTTCGAGTAATCGTTTATCGTGGGTGATAAACACGATAGTTCCGGTGTACTCCTTCATTAGTATTTCCAAAGCCTCTAAACTTGGTATGTCAAGGAAGTTACTGGTTCATCCATTATTAGGATGTTATATCTACCCATGAGCATTTTAGCAAGCAACAATTTTATAATTTCTCCACCGCTTAAAACAGATAAACTTTTTCCAATATCGTTCTGTTTGAACCCCATAGATGCTAGCACTGAACGAATTTCTGATATATTGTAGTCACAATCCTTCTGCATAAACTCCATAACATTCTGATTACTGTTGTACTTGTAACCATTCTGTGCAAAGTAACCTATTTTTGCCTTAGGCGAAATAGAAATTCCTTCTTCATGGTTTAAGATCATTTGGATTAAAGTTGTTTTTCCGATTCCATTACCACCAGTTAACGCCACTTTTGCTCCTAACGGAATTTGAAAAGATGCATTTTCAAACAGAGCCTTATCCCCAAATACTTTATTAATTTCTGCACCGACTATAGGGTATGGATTATGGAGCTCCAATGCTTTACTTTGCCTGAAACGAATTCTGCGAATGCCTTCCGGAGCTTCTACTTTTCCTAAGGCCGCAATCCTGTGCTCTAGGGTTTTAGCAGCATTATACATCTTTTTTTCCTTACTTCCTATTGATTTTTGATGAGCTAAACGCCCTCCGTCTTCAGTACTTTTTTTCTTTGAAGAACCTTTTGCCTTCTGTTCTATTTTACGAGCCTGTTTTCGCTTTTCCTCCGCAGCCCTTTCCAATCGGGCACGTTCCGCAATAAATTGTTCGTATTCTGCAGCTTGGCTCTTACGTTCTTCCTCTTTCTGACGAAGATAATCAGAATAGTTTCCCCAATACTCAGTGATTTTGCCATCTTTCAGTTCCCATATTTTATCTACTATTTCATCAAGAAAATAGCGGTCATGGCTAATAACTAACAGTGCACCTGTAAAATATTTTAGCTGTCCTATTAGAAAATCAATTCCTTCACGGTCTAAATGGCTCGTAGGTTCATCCGCTAAAATACCATGAACCTGTGCCGATAAGGCCTGTGCTATTTTAAGCCTTGTTTCTTCACCACCGCTCATAGTCTGTATATTTAATTGCTCAACACCTAGCTTGCCTACAAGTGCAAAATCTTTTTCCTCCTGCAGAGTTACTTCGTCCAACTGGGGAATATAGGCAAGTTCACCCAGACGATTCATTTTACATCCTGGGGGAGTTAATTCTCCTAAAAGTACCCTGAGTAAAGTGCTTTTTCCAGCACCATTTGCTCCTACTAAACCAATACGGTCATAATCATATACTTCTAATTCATTTATATCTAAAACATCGCGTCCTTTGAATTCCACACGAATGTCTTTTGCTTTTAATATTAATTCCATAACATTTCCTCCTGTCTATAATCGCATGCTTTCATTTGCTTGTATGCAGGGAAAACCCTGCGATTTTAGCAGGAAGAGTTACATGAAAATAAGATACATAAATATTCCTCCAATATTGTTTATTTTAAATCTAATTTTCTAACCTCAGTTATCATTTGGCAAACTATAGCAATGCCAATAATTAAAATACCTGATAGTAAAAACCAATGATTTACACCGATTTTATCAGCAAAGAATCCAGAAAGAATTAACCCAATTGGCATAGCAAGTGACATGATACTTCCGATCAAAGAAAATACACGTCCTAAATATTCAGGCTTAATTTTCTCCTGAAAAAGAGCTGTTTGCACACCGCTATAAAATGGCACCGAAAGCCCCATTATTGCACAGCAAACTACGAATATTACAAATCCATTTGGAGGAAGTATTCCCGAAACGGCTAAACTGGTCCCCATTATAAAAAATGAACTTGTTATTAGTAATACATGCTTTTCGAAGCCCCCTAATCTTCCTAATAATAAGCCTCCTGCTAGCATCCCAAATGCAAAGGAAATTTCCGTAATAGAAATATGCACAGGCGTTCCATTAAAGTGTTCCATGCTTATTAAAGGAAATAGTGCATTGATTGGCATATAAACAAAAGTATATAGTGTTCCTAAGAGTAATAAGGCAAACAATCCTTTGTTTTGTCTCAGAACCACAACTCCTTCTTTCATCTCCCTTATGAAATTTGGTTCTAAACTTTGCACTTGATTACCCAGCTTAGGTATACGTACAATTGCTACCGTAATAGATGCAATCACAGCACCCAATACGTCGATGGCAATAATAGCATTTAAATCCCAAACGGAGTATAAGAGTGCTGCAACTGCCGGACTAACAATATAGCTTATAGACTGCAAAGACTGACTATAGCCTGCGCATTTCGTTAGCTGTTCTTCTGGTACTAAAAGTGGTGTAACCGCATTGAGTGCTGGGGTATGAAAAGCTGTTCCAATGCTACGGATAAACAATACTATCATAATCATCCAGACAGGTAGCTCCATACAGAATGCAACAATAGCAAGCACTGCACCAGCTGCTGCGATAATTAAATCGGCACCAATCATTATCTTCTTCCTATCATGACGATCCACTAGCACACCAATGGCAGGTCCCAAAATCGCATAGGGTAAAAAACCTACTAATGAAGCCATAGACAAGACCATCGCAGATCCTGTTTTTTCTGTAAGGTAAAAAATAATCGCCATTTGCAGGATGGCACTAGTGATTAATGATACTGCTTGCCCTGCCCATATTGCATAAAATTTTCGTTTCCAATTGTTGTATTTTTCCATTTATATTATCTCCTGCATATTATTTTGCTTGAATTTCTATTTTGAATAGCATTCTAGGCAATAAAAAATGCAGGCCAAACCCCACAATGTGGCTTTTGGTCTGCATACATACAATTTGGAAACATTCATATTAAAGACATAGTTAAATAAAGGTATAGTTAAATAACCAATATCCTCACCGTAACTAATGAATGCTCAATATCGTATAAATAAGCACAACAAAAAAGCCTATCATCGGGTATAGATTCTGCTTTTTTTATTGCCAGCTTATCTTAAACGCATTGAGGCTGTCATAGTTTCGGTTCCTCCTACATCTTTGTTTATATCAATTTATAGTATAACACAACAAGATGATATGTTCAATATAAAAGTTATGGAATGAGACTCATACTTCCAATTCGATGCCAGATTTAAAGGATATGACGAAGTTTTCTTCATAGACTGTAACGCTCTGGATTATCTTCCTTAGTAGCAAGCGATTAGCTTTCACAAAATCTTCTGTTTGTAGTTTTAAAAATTCATCAGGATTTTCTAACTCAACCTCAAAATATTTCATTTTACATTCCCTCATTTCATTTATTGATAAATTGAGTTTGCAAAAAAGAGTGGACAATTTTTGTCTACTCTTAACCTTTAAAATAGTTTTTTTTAATCGATTTGAAGTTGCCTAAATTATTACTTATTCGGTAAAATGAAGTATTGCTTTCAACAGATTTCCTTCAACTACACTTCACTTGATTCAAACAAGGTGGGTACATTTCTATTCCCACAAACTCCTTGTCAATGGAAACAAACACGTACCCACAGGGTAAATGGAAATAGAAACTGATAATTTCTAGCTATCACTTCTACTCATTCCAAAAATTTTCTCACTCTGATACTTACCCACCATAAAGCAAAAAGCCTTGCAATCAAGGCTTTCATTATCCCTTTCGTTCAAAGGTTTCTAAGCTTTTACGAGCAGAGCGACACACTCAGCGGTTCGCTATCTCCGTTCTGTCTGCGTGCTAGCACTTGTCAATCACGGACAGCTATCGCATGGGCGGAAGTAAATGCTAATCTTCGTCGTTTTACTCCTTGACTAGCAAACTTACCGCCTCAACATGATGCGTTTGCGGAAATAAATCAACCGGCTGGACTTTCTTCAACTCGTATCCTAATTCTTGGTAGAGTTTGATATCACGCGCCATGGTTGCGACATTACATGAAATATAAGCGATGCGGTCTGCTCCTGTTTGGGCGCTTGCTTTGATAAAGCTCTCGGTCAAGCCCTTGCGTGGTGGGTCGACCAAGATAACGGTTGGTTGAATACCTTCCTTGAGCCAATTCTTCATTGCATTTTCAGCAGTATCACAGACATAGTGAGTATTTGTAATATTGTTTAATGTAGCATTTTTTTGGCTATTCTCTACTGCTTCTGGAATCACTTCAACACCGTAGACTTCTTTGACATGCTTGGCAACTGATAAACCTATCGTTCCAATTCCTGAGTAGGCGTCAATGACCACATCATCTTCTCTTAACTCCGCAAAGTCAATGGCTGTTTGATAAAGTTTTTCTGCCATTTCTGTATTGACCTGGTAAAAGGCTGGGCCAGCGATTTGGAAGTCATTTCCCACCATCTGGTCGGTAATATAGTCTTGACCATAAAGAGTTTTCCACTCCTTACCAAAAATCGCATTGGTATTCTGCTCATTGATATTTTGCATGACAGACACGATCTCTGGAAACTGCTTGATGAGTTGTTCAATCAATTGCTCAACACGAAAAACTTTAGGACGAGTTGTTACTAAAATCACCATGATTTGTCCTGAATAGTGGCCTCGTCGCACAACGAGGTTTCGAATCAAGCCAGACTGTTCCTTTTCATCATAAGGTTTCAAATCATAACGACGTAGCAGGTCTCGAAGAGCTACTACGACTTGGTCAATGACAGGATCCTGAATAAAAAAATCTTCAAGGGGCATGAGATCGTGCGAATTCTTACGGAAAAAGCCAGTTTCCAAGACACCATTGACTCGACGGACAGGGACTTGAGCCTTATTTCGATACTTGACTGGATTTTCCATACCTAGTGTTTCAGCGACCTCTACATCTCTAATGCCAGCAATCTTGTAGAGACTGTCTTTGACTTGCTTGGTTTTGAACTTGAGCTGCTCTGGATAGGCAAGGTGCCCCAAGTCAGCTATACCTGAGCGTAGATAGGCTAGGTCAAGGTCTTGATTACGATGCGGAGAATATGTAAGGTATTCTTCAACTTTTCCATAGCCGATCTTTTTATTGACTTTAAGGACGCGCATGAGGATTTTCTCAGTTGGTAGAGCATTTTCTACAAAGAAAACCAAACCTTCTACCTTAGCAACCCCAGCACCTTCATGGGTCAAATCGACAATTTCAACTTCTACAATATCATTTTTCTTTAACATATTTTTCACTTTCTATCGGCCGACAAAAAAAGACGGCAACATTTCTGTTACCATCTATTATATCATGAAATGACCTAAGCACCAAAACTCTTGAAGAAGTTGACAATGGCTTGCCAAAGGGAGCTAAAGAAGTTGCCCCCGTCTTCTAGCGCTTTATTGGCATCAAAGTTGAGGTTGATATTTTTAAAGCTATCTCCAGCTTGGGAGACAATGCTTTGCTTGAGGTCATTTAGGGTTTTAGTGAAATCAGCATTGTTCAAAATGTCACTCTTAGAGAGGTTGAGTGCAAAATTGATGATGATGTTAACCTGGTTTCCTGTTATAACCTGATCGAGTTTGTAGTTTTTTAGCGTGTCTTCAACGATTTTGCGGACATCTTCTTCTGTCAGATTTCCTTTGGCTTCTTTTGCCTTTGCGATTCCTGCCTTGATATCTGCCAAAGCGACATTGAGTTTATTGGCATCGTAACCTGATTTATCCTTGTTTTCAGCATTGATATCGGATAAGGCTTTTAGCTCCTCTTGAGCCAAGTCTTTATTGGCTTGCGGTACTTTAGCACCATTGGCCTCTAACGAGTAGTAAATCCCAGCTAGGGCGCTCTCTCCTGTAACTGGAATGGGTGCTGCAACTGTGATTTTTGCATGCTCCACTCCCAGTGTCACTGCTGCGTTACGGTACATATCCTGCGTCACCTTGGTGATATTTTCAGGCGTTTCTATCTTGACTTCTAGAGGTGACTTGTCACCTAGCTTTTGAATCTTGGCTGATGAATAGAGCTGTAGACTAGCGTCATTAGCCACATTCATGATTTTCGAATAGATATCAGGTGTCATAGTTTTGATATCTTTGGTGTCTTTTGATGCGTCATAGCCAAGTTTGCTAAGAGTTTGATTTTTCTGGTCTTCAGATAGAGAAGAACCTAGAACATATTCAGGTTGTACATAGGTTTCATCGATTACTTTTTGAACATCGGTTGCTGCGTGGACACTCGTCATAGCTGTTGCGGCCCACAATACTGCAGCACTTGTTAGAAAGAATTTCTTTCTCATGGGATATTCCCTCCTTTACCTTTCTAGGGTAATAAAACAATCTTAAAGAAAGCTTATAGTGAAAAAACACCTGGTCAAACCAGATGTTTAAAAGAAATTAAAGAATTTCATGATATAGAGATTAAAGCGAACCTGTCTCGAGTAGTAATAATTTCCACCATTTTCATAGAGTTCCGCTCCGTGAAAGATAGAAATAGGGTTGATATAGGTGTAGGTCTTCCCTGTAGTATTACCTAGGATTGGAGCGACCGTTTCTCGGGAGTAACGCTTGGCTAGGGCCAAAGTATTTTCCTTGCCATTCTGAGCGATAAAGTCGATATAGGCAGGTCCAAAATTATAGGCTTGAACGGCGGTCCAGACATCTACTCCTTTGCTCTGTGCCAAATAGAGGTTATCTGTTAGTGTCTGTATCCCTTGGCGAATACTGGAGGCATCGTCATTGATGGTATTTGTAGCGCCACTAGCAGACTCACTAGACTGCATGACATCCCGCTCTTTTCCCTTCGTTTCGGTATAAATCATGGCGAGCACCAACTCTTCATTGGCTGGAGTATCTCTTTCGCTCAAGATTTCTCGAACCATAGGTTGGTAGGTCATGACTTGTTTAACATCCTGATGGATATGATAAGCTTTATATCCTGCGAAAAGGAAGACTGCTAGCACAAGCACTCTTCTTATAAATTTAAACATTATTTACTTTGAATATCCTCGATATTTTTGATTAAGATAGAATAGGTTCCATTGTCATTTTGGATAAACTCAACAGACTCTGCGTCTTGGTAAACATTATTTGGAACGATGAGTTCAATTCCATTTGACAAGGAAAGTTTTTGGTTTTCAAATTTCTTGAGCTGACGACTGGCATCAATTTCATCAAACTGAACTGGTTCTGGTACAGCTTCCTTGACTTGGTCGATAAAGCTCAAGCGAGCTGTCAGATTATTATCAAAAAGGTCGTTAGCCAATTTCTCAGGAGACAACTCATTGCTTTCTTCAAGATTGTTGAAAATCGCTGATTTGACCTTGGATTGAAATTGGAAGTCATCTGTGTTAAAAGATTCAGCAATTCTCTGGGCCGTTTTTTCCAGTTCCTTGATGGATTTCTTGGAAGAAATCTTAGGAGCGACAGCAAGGAGATTTTCTGAAAAATAGTTTAAAAAAGTTCCATTGTACTTGATGCGTTTTTCGATGAGATGGTACTTGCGACTTTGAAGATTGACCACCAAGGCCTCATCAGCTCCCGTTCCAAATCCAGGAAGGTTATTCTGAGTTAGCTTGATTGGATTATCAACTTCTCCACCGAGGTGGGTCAAGGTCTCACGTAGAGCAATTCGCAAGAAAGCGAAATGTTCAATACCTTCTTTAGAAAATTGTACAAAAATCAAGTCATTGGTCTTGAGATTTTCAGAAATGCTGAACTCCTCTTTCCAGAGATTAACCAGTGTTACTGATGTCTCCAATAAATCATCTGTGATGTGATTGAAGAAGGGATTTTCTTCTTCGAAAATCCCAGTCTTAGCTTCATCTGAATACACACGTTCAATTTTTTTGCGCAGGTATTCCTCGATTTTTGGAGTGATATTGAGAAACTTATCCGCTAGAAACAGCTCGGTATCATCCGGACTGAACTGATGGATAATAGCTTTCTTAATATAAATGTCCATAAAAGTATTAGTCCTCGTATAGTGGGAAGGCATCTGTCAACGATTTGACTTCACTTCTCACTTCTTCTAAGACAGCCTCATTTTCTGCATTTTTAAGGGTTTTAATGATGAGTTCAGCCACTTTACGGCTTTCTTCTTCACCAAATCCGCGTGCAGTGATGGCTGCTGCTCCGATACGAATTCCACTTGTCTTGAACGGTGACAAGGTTTCGTAAGGGATTGAGTTTTTATTTAGGGTAATATTAACTTCATCCAGCAAGTTTTGAGCCACTTTTCCGTTTTCTACAACCTTGGTTACATCAACAAGGAAGAGGTGATTTTCAGTTCCTCCAGAAATGATTCGGAAATCAGGGTCTTGCAAGAAGACATTTGCCATAGCCTTGCTGTTCTTGATCACATTAGCAGCGTATTCCTTGAAAGCTGGATCCAAAACTTCTTTGAAGGAAACTGCCTTAGCTGCAACAACATGCTCCAAAGGACCACCCTGAATACCAGGGAAAATAGCTGAGTTGATTTTCTTAGCAAGTTCTTCGTCGTTTGTCAAAATCAAACCACCACGAGGTCCACGAAGGGTTTTGTGGGTCGTTGTTGTAGTGATATGAGCGTATGGCACTGGGCTTGGGTGAAGTCCGGCTGCCACCAAACCAGCGATATGGGCCATATCGACCATAAGCTTAGCACCAACGGCATCTGCGATTTCACGAAATTTTGAGAAGTCGATAATTTGAGAATAGGCTGAAGCACCAGCTACAATTAGTTTTGGTTTTACTTCTTGGGCTTGTTTCAAGATTGCATCAAAGTCCAAGAGTTCCGTTTCAGGATCAACACTGTAAGAAACAAAGTTGTAGGTTTGACCAGAGAAGCTAACTGGAGCTCCGTGGGTCAAGTGTCCACCTGCTGCCAAATCCATTCCCATTACAGTGTCACCAGGCTCAATCAAAGCCATATATGCTGCACAGTTGGCTTGGCTTCCTGAGTGAGGTTGGACATTGGCGAATTTAGCCCCGAAAATTTCTTTCGCGCGTTCAATAGCTAGAGTTTCTACCACGTCTACCACATCAGTTCCACCATAATAACGGCGTCCTGGGTAACCTTCAGCGTATTTATTCGTCAAGATAGACCCTTGAGCTGCCATAACAGCCTTGGAAACTACGTTTTCCGAAGCAATCAACTCAATATTGTTTTGTTGGCGTTCTTCTTCTTTGGCAATAGCATTCCAGAGATCAGCATCGTATGCTTTAAAATCGTCTTTGTCAAAAATCATAGGTCTTCTCCTTTATAGTGTGACTGGTCCTTTGGTTTAAGAAAATAAACTAAAAGATGCGAATAAACCGTTTCTGCACTTTATCACAAGTATAACCAACTTTTTCATAAAATGCATGAGCTCCCAGACGATGATCAGCAGAGTTTAAGCGGATAAACCCATAACCCCGTCTTTTTGCTTCTTGATCCAACCCTTGCAGTAAGCTTTTACCGATACCTTGCCCTTGTGCTTGAGGTGAAACTGCTAAGCCTAAAATATTAAATCCTGCTTTGGAATAGAGAGATTCATAAACTTCAGCATGGACATATCCAAGTAGGACATGGCTGACCTCATCCTCATAGCCAAGTATGAAATGATGAGAATCCTGAGACAGTCTAGCTAGTTGACTAGCTGTGTCCTCTGGACTAAAAGAATAACCCAAAGCCTCTTGGTTAATCTCACATATAGCATTCACATCTGTTTCTTGCAAATCTCTTAGCATCTCATTCCTCCTCAAAAGAAATCTCTGGCAACTGTGCAAGAATGTCTTCTCGCTTAATTGCTCCTTGGCGTAAGATTTTCACCTCGTCTCCAGACAAATCCAAAATAGTCGAATCCTGTCCAGTTAGAAAAGCATCATCCTCCAAACCCAAAACCTCTTGGTCAAAATCCTCTAGAATTTGAGCAAAGGTCACTCCACTCGCCTGACCCGAGATATTGGCAGACGGCCCAATCAAGGGTCCTGTCTCTCGAATCAAATCAAGTGTAATGGGGTTACTCGGCATCCGAAATCCGACAGTTGCAAGACCAGAGTTGACCCAATAGGGAACTCGGTCATTGGCTTCGAGGATAATGGTCAAGGGACCCGGTAAAAAGGCCTCTACAAGCTTTTGTAGATAAGTTGGCTGATTCTTTGAAAAGTGCAAGATGTCCTCTAGAGAAGCGACATTAAGATTGAGCGCCTTTTCTCTAGGACGACGTTTTAGTTGGTAAACATGGTCGACAGCTTTTTCATCTAAGGCCTTAGCAAAGAGACCGTAAACTGTCTCTGTAGGCAAAACGACTGCCCCACCTTTTTCCAACTCTTGTCTAATCCTGTCCATCATCAACTACAACCATCCTATCTTGACCAAATTGGTCCTTGAGTGTTCGTACTCGTTTTTCAGGAAGATGTTTCCTAAAAAGCGCAGGAACACTTTGACCTTGCTTGTATCCAATTTCAAGGTAAATCTTACCACCATCTGTGAGATAGTCTTTTGCATCT
The DNA here is from genome assembly GCA_000831085.1 of Streptococcus sp. DBCMS. Lineage (GTDB taxonomy): Bacteria > Bacillota > Bacilli > Lactobacillales > Streptococcaceae > Streptococcus. The sequence goes on along the minus strand of JXRG01000006.1, from coordinate 23,628 downwards.
TCCGCAATTCTGCGATAAATAGCTAGGCCATCCTCATCTGCAAAGAGAGCTAAATGAGGCTCTGAATGCAAAACATTCAAACCAACCTCTGACTCATCTTCGCGAGAGATATAGGGTGGATTGGATACAATTATATCATATTTTTCAGAAATTTCTGCAAAACAATCAGATTTTTTAAAAAATATATTAAGATTTTGATTACTAGTATTCTCTGATGCAAGCTGCAAAGCGTCTTGGGAGATATCTGCTGCTGTCACTGACCAATCTGGTCTGTTTTTAGCTAATGCGAGAGCTATGGCGCCACTTCCAGTCCCGATATCTAGGACCTTAAGCTTATCCTCAGGATTTTCGGCCAGGATAAGTTCTACCAACTCTTCTGTTTCTGGACGAGGAATCAAAACCCGCTCATCCACTTTTAACTGCATTCCAAAGAAATCTGCCTGTCCGATGATATACTGAGCTGGTTTATGGGACGCTAACTGCTGGAAAATTTCTTCTACAAATTGTTTTTCGGCCTCTGTTACCTCTTGCTGGAGGGCAAAGACAAAGTCTGTAAAAGAGAGATTTTTTAAGCTACGATAGACAAAAGAGAGGCTTTCTGCTTCCTCTCCTTGTCTTATCAACTCTTCTTCAAAATCTGAAAATAATTGAGCTAATTTCATTATTTGTTTAATTCTTCTAATTTTTGTGTTTGGTCATAAAGAACCAAAGCATCCACAACTTCATCCAATTTACCAGATAAAATCGTATCTAGTTTTTGGAGGGTCAAGCCGATACGGTGGTCTGTGACACGGTTTTGAGGGAAATTATAAGTACGGATACGTTCTGAACGGTCACCAGTACCGATAGTAGACTTACGTTCAGCGTCTTGTTCATCTTGAGCAATCTGAGCAAAATGGTCAGCAACACGCGCACGAATGATTTTCATGGCCTTCTCACGGTTCTTCTGCTGGGTACGTTCTTCCTGCATCTCAACCTTGATATTGGTTGGCAAGTGAACGATACGCACGGCAGTCGCAACCTTGTTGACGTTCTGTCCACCAGCACCAGATGCGTGGTAGATATCAACACGAAGGTCTTTTGGATCAATATCGTATTCTACTTCTTCGACTTCAGGCATAACAAGAACTGTCGCAGTTGAAGTGTGTACACGACCTTGGCTTTCTGTCACAGGGACACGTTGCACACGGTGGGCACCAGACTCATACTTGAGTTTAGAGTATACAGACTGACCAGAAACCATAGCAACCACTTCCTTGAAACCACCGACACCGTTCATAGAGGCTTCCATGACTTCAAAGCGCCAGCCTTGTGCTTCCGCATACTTTTGGTACATGGTTAGAAGGTCTCCAGCGAAAAGTGCTGCTTCATCTCCACCAGCTGCTCCACGGATTTCAAGGATGATGTTCTTATCATCGTTTGGATCCTTTGGAAGCAGCAAGATTTTCAATTTTTCTTCGTATTCTTCTTTTTCAGCCTTGGCATCTTTCAGCTCTTGCTTGGCCATTTCTTCCAAGTCCGCATCTCCGCCTGATTCTTTAATCATCTCTTCGGCATCAACGATGTTTTGAAGAACTTGTTTGTACTCACGGTAGGCTGTTACCGTATCACGAGTTGAAGCCTCTTCTTTTGAAAGCTCCATGAAACGCTTGGTGTCTGAAACGACATCAGGGTCACTCAGCAATTCTCCTAATTCTTCATAACGGTCTTCTACAGTTTGTAGTTGATCATAGATGTTCATTTTTTCTCCTTATTTCTCAATTGTTAAATCATAGATTGCTACTACTTCGTTCTCAAATATTTCCCCAGTTTCTTTAAATCCATAACTGAGGTAACAAGATCTTGCATGTTCATTTTCTGGATCATAAGACAACCAAAGTTTATTGCCTAAACCTGCTGGCGCTGTCCGAACATAGTCCAGCACTTTATCCATAATTGGTTTAAAATATCCTTGATTTTGAAAATTCTTATCAATCATAAAACGAAATAGTAAATAATTTTTACTACTAATTCCGATCTTTTTATCATAAGCTATCATCACAAAACCTATAATTGCATTATTATCATAAACTGCCAATGGAGCTACAAAATCTCCATTTTTAGTATAGACATATGCTTCAGCTAAACTAATTGCGTTGGTTGCAATGAATTGTTTTTGATATTCCTTGACATCCAAATTCAAAACATCAAAATAATTTCCCATTGTAACATCTCTTAGTTCAATTGTCATAGTTTTGCTCCTTATTAGATACTATCATTGGCGCAAAATAATGTTTACGGCAGACTGAGATATAGGTTTCATTTCCACCGATCTGAATTTGTTCTCCATCATAGACTGGCACACCATCCTGCGTACGCAACACCATAGTCGCCTTTTTCTTACAATACTGGCAGATAGTCTTGATTTCGTCAATCTTATCTGCTAAAAGCAAGAGGTATTTGGAACCTTCGAACAATTCATTGCGAAAGTCATTCTTCAAACCAAAAGCCATGACAGGTATGTCTAACTCATCAACAACACGAGCTAGGTCGTAAACATGGTGACGCTTGAGAAATTGAGCCTCATCGACCAACACACAGTAAGGTTTTTCAGGTAAATCTAGGATATAGCCGAAGATATCCGTCGTTTCCTCAATCGCAATAGCTGGGCGTTTCATACCAATCCGACTGGATACATAGCCAACTCCGTCACGCGTATCCAGAGCCGAAGTCATAATCACAACTCCCTTTCCTTGCTCCTCGTAGTTATAGGCCACCTTGAGAATCTCAATCGTCTTACCAGAGTTCATGGTCCCATAACGATAATACAACTGTGCCATGCTTCTATTTCACGTCCATTTCTAAATTTTTGCTACATTCTAGTATATCATAATTTTCTGAAGCTTTAAACGGCAAAATGTGGTAAAATAGAAGAAATCAAAAACTACTGGAGGAAGCTATTATGCCATTTGTACGCATCGATTTATTTGAAGGTCGCACGCTCGAGCAAAAGAAAGCTCTTGCTAAGGAAATAACGGAAGCTGTTGTCCGTAATACTGGAGCACCTCAATCTGCCGTTCATGTCATCATCAACGACATGCCAGAAGGAACTTACTTCCCACAAGGGGAAATGCGCACCAAATAATCTAGCTTAAGCAGAATTGCTTAGGCTTTTTCAATCTCCAAGTAGCATCCATTGAAGAAATAGTCTAATTTTGTTACAATTTGAAGAGATGCTTGGATACCTATCCTAAGAAAAGAAATACAAAAGGAATTAGTATGATTACACGTGAATTTGATACCATCGCTGCTATCTCTACTCCACTAGGTGAAGGAGCCATTGGTATTGTCCGCTTGAGCGGAACTGACAGTTTTGCCATTGCGCAAAAGATTTTTAAAGGAAAAGACTTGAGCAAGGTTGCAAGCCATACTCTCAATTACGGTCACATTATTGACCCGCAGACAGGGAAGGTCATGGACGAAGTTATGGTTGGAGCTATGAAGTCTCCAAAGACCTTCACTCGTGAGGATATTATCGAGATTAACACTCACGGTGGGATTGCGGTGACCAATGAGATTCTCCAACTAGCTATCCGTGAAGGAGCTAGATTGGCAGAACCTGGTGAATTTACCAAACGCGCCTTTCTAAACGGTCGCGTGGACTTGACACAGGCTGAGGCAGTAATGGACATCATCCGTGCTAAGACAGATAAGGCCATGAATATTGCAGTCAACCAATTGGACGGTTCTCTTTCTGATCTTATCAATAATACTCGCCAAGAAATCCTCAATACGCTTGCCCAAGTAGAGGTCAATATCGACTATCCTGAGTATGACGATGTTGAGGAAGCTACTACTGCTGTTGTCCGCGAGAAGACTATGGAGTTTGAACAATTGCTAACCAATCTCCTTAGAACAGCTCGTCGTGGTAAAATCCTTCGTGAGGGAATTTCAACTGCCATTATCGGCCGTCCCAACGTTGGGAAATCCAGTCTTCTCAACAATCTCCTGCGTGAAGATAAGGCCATCGTAACAGACATCGCTGGTACGACACGAGATGTTATCGAAGAATACGTCAACATTAACGGGGTTCCTCTCAAATTGATTGATACTGCAGGTATTCGTGAAACAGATGATATCGTTGAACAAATCGGTGTCGAGCGTTCGAGAAAAGCCCTCAAGGAAGCTGACTTGGTACTTCTTGTCTTAAACGCTAGTGAGCCACTAACAGCACAAGACAGACAACTCTTAGAAATCAGTCAGGATACCAATCGCATTATTCTACTTAATAAAACTGACCTGTCTGAAGCGATTGAAACTTCGGAACTACCTGAAGATGTCATCCGTATTTCAGTTCTTAAAAACCAAAATATCGATAAGATTGAAGAACGCATCAACAACCTCTTCTTTGAAAATGCTGGTTTGGTCGAGCAAGATGCTACTTACTTGTCCAACGCCCGTCACATTTCCTTGATTGAGAAGGCCGTTGAAAGCCTACAAGCAGTTAATGAAGGTCTGGAACTGGGGATGCCAGTTGACTTGCTTCAAGTTGACTTGACTCGTACTTGGGAAATCCTCGGAGAAATCACTGGAGATGCCGCACCAGATGAACTCATTACCCAACTCTTTAGTCAATTCTGTTTAGGAAAATAAGAAAAATCCATGATCGTTCATTCGGTCATGGATTTTATTGTAGTTATTAGTAATCCGGTCTTAAAACACCAGTTACAGTTGCTTTAGTTGCTTCGTAGTCACCATCTACGACAACTTTGATAATGCGTTTTGCATCTTTTTCTGGTGCTGGAACGAGAGGTAGACGAGTTGGTCCAGCTTCAAATCCCATATAGTTAAGAACGGCCTTGACAGGAGCAGGACTTGGATAAGAGAAGAGAGCATTGACCTTAGGGATGAATTTACGCTGAATAGCTGCAGCTTTCTTCATGTCGCTTTCTGCAATGGCAGTAAACATTTCGTGCATTTCGTCCCCATTTGTATGAGAGGCAACAGAAATAACCCCATCCGCACCAAGGTTCATGGCATGGAAGGCATCTCCATCTTCACCTGTATAAATCAAGAACTCTTCTGGCTTGTGCTCAATCAAGTAAGCCATATTAGCCAAGCTGGTACATTCTTTTACACCAATGATATTTGGATGGTCAGCCAAACGAAGCATGGTTTCTGGAGTTAATTCGACAACCACACGTCCTGGAATGTTATAGATGATAATAGGTAAATCTGATGCATCTGCAATAGCTTTAAAGTGCTGGTACATCCCTTCTTGAGAAGGTTTGTTGTAGTACGGTACGATCGCAAGTCCAGCAGCGAAGCCACCAAAGTCTGCGACTTCTTTGACAAATTCGATCGAGTCACGTGTATCATTGGTACCTACACCCGCAATCAAAGGAACGCGTCCATTGACAATCTTTTGTACAGCCGCAAAGAGTTCCAACTCTTCATCGTGAGTCAAAGTTGGACTCTCAGCAGTCGTTCCAGCTAGAAGAATGCCATCTGTATGATGGGCCAACAAATGCTCAATCAAGGCTGGAATGGCATCAAAGTTGATGGAACCATCCTCATGAAAAGGGGTAATAAAGGCTGTGATGATTTTACACTCTTTTAAATCTTGATAAGACATGAGAAACACCTCTCTATTTCAAAGAAGGAGTTCATCTGAACTCCTAAACGATATGACTATTTTAATTCAAATTTCAACTCAGCTGTTGGACGAACCAATCCACGTTCGTGAAGCGTTTCTGCAATCTGAACTGAGTTCCAAGCAGCACCTTTGAGAAGGTTATCTGAAACAACCCACATGTGGATTCCTTTTTCAGCATCCAAGTCTTTACGGATACGACCAACAAAGGTATCACGTGAACCAACTGCATTGATGGCTTGCGGATAGATTTGATGAGCTACATCATCTTCAAGAACTGCACCTGGAAAGGCTGCGATAGCTGCTTTCACTTCTTCGATTGGGGCCACTTCTTTTGTTTCGATATAAACTGACTCAGAGTGAGCTGACAAGACGGGAATACGCACACATGTTGCAGACACTGCGATGCTGTCATCTTCCATGATTTTCTTCGTTTCCTTGGTCATCTTCATCTCTTCATAAGTGTAATCATTGTCAGTAAAGACATCGATTTGTGGAAGAGCGTTAAAGGCGATAGGATAGTGTTTCTTGTCACCACCTGAAGGCAAGATTTCCGCATGCAAATCACGTGGATTCACACCGTCATTCAAGACTTCACGAAGTTCACGTTGTGTTTCAAGAATCGCTCCCATACCAGCACCTGAAACCGCTTGGTAAGTTGAAACGATGATACGGTCCAAGCCCCATTTTTGACGAACAGGCTCAAGAGCCACCATCATTTGGATTGTTGAACAGTTAGGGCAGGCAATAATCCCGTTGTGGGCATCAAGTGCGTGAGCATTGACTTCTGGAACAACCAATGGTACATCTGGATTTTGACGGAAATAAGATGTATTATCCACTACTACCGCTCCAGCTTGAACTGCGTATGGTGCATACTTAGCTGATGTCGAACCACCTGCTGAGAAGAGTGCAATATCAACACCCTCAAAAGCTGTCTCAGTCGTTTCTTCAATCGTAATATCTTGGTCTTTAAATTTCAAAGTCTTACCTGCTGAACGTGCAGAAGCAAGGTAACGAATTTTATCGATTGGAAGTGTTGATTCTTCCAACATTTTTATCATCTGAGCTCCGACAGCACCTGTCGCGCCGACTACAGCAACTGTATATCCCATAAATAACCTCTTTCGGAATTTTCTAAAAATTTCTATAATAGATGTATTATACTACTTTTTCAAGAAATTGAAAAGCATTTTTAGACTATATTTTCTGAAAACTAAAAATCCCTAGTCATTGACTAGGGATTAAGAGGCATCTTCATGTGATGAGCAGGTTCACACAACTCATCAAGGTCCGCTCCTGCGTTATGACCTCCTTATGCTCAATAGCAGTCCGAAGACTACCTATCGACTCATCGCAGGTTTTATTCTACTATGCTTTGCTGACTTTGTCAAGGCTAATGCGGGGGAAATATAAAAAACTCTCGAAAATCAAGAGTTTTTTTGTCTATCTAATGCTAATTGCCGGGATTGAACCGGCGACCTCATCCTTACCATGGATGCGCTCTGCCAACTGAGCTAAATCAGCTTACCTAAAAAGTATACTATAGTTCTATGTTCTTGTCAAGCGCTCTCTTTTAATTTATGGAATGAAAAAAGCTAGATTTATCAAGAATCTAGCTTATAAACTTCTTATTTTGTTAAATCGATTCGCTGTCCCAGTTTACCAATCAAAATTGCACCTACGATAAGTGATGCAAACTCACCAATTCCAGTAGAGAACCATGTAAAGAAGAAGGGAGCTTCTGTCAAGATATGGAGTTCAGCTGCAATGGTAATCATTGAAATGGAGAAGAGGATTGAAAAGAAGAAATGATCTTTTCGAATCCATCCGTTAAAGAGGTAATCTTTGCTGTATTTTGCAAAGAGCCATACACCTAGACTAAGGAAAACTAAGGTAGAACCTCCACCGACAAAGACATCAATTATGCCAAAACTAAAGAAATTAGCAATCATACAACCAATCGTCACACCGATGATATATTTAGGATTGTAAAATGCCAAGAAATTCAACATTTCTGAAATACGGAACTGATACACCCCAAAACTAAGAACATTGATTGGTGGTGTAATAGTCAAAACTACATAAATAGCAGCAACAATAGCAATATCTGCTATGTCACGAACAGTTAATTTTTTCATGTTTTCTCCTTTAGCGGTTTCCCGCGTAAAATATGCTTGGTGAAAGAAGCTAAGCATCAAGGGTTGAGATTATCAACCTTACTAGTATAGCACATTAGCCAGTTTTATGCTATACTAAAATCATGAAAAAACTAATAAAAGCTTTCTTTGATAACGAAATCCTCTCCTACCTATTTTTTGGTGGTGCTACTACTCTGGTTTCTATTGTATCACGTTTGGTAATTTACCATATCAGCCACCAGGAAATTCTCGCAACTGCCCTCGCAAATATTATCGGGATTCTCTTTGCCTTTATCACAAATGATACAATCGTCTTTAAACAAGAGAGAAGGAATTGGCCAACCCGCCTGGCTAAGTTTTTCTTAGCTCGTCTCTCAACACTTGGTCTCGACATCCTTTTAACTTATATCTTTGTGACAACCTTTCCTAATTTTATTGGACAATTTGTCGAACAGAATATAGATAGGGTTAATACGATTGAAACTATCCTAGCACAAATTTTGATCATCATTTTAAACTATATTTTCAGTAAAATCTATATTTTTAAAAGGGAAAACTGACCACTTTAAGCGTTCAAGTTGCTTTTTGTCACAATTTAGGATATAATAAATTAGAAAATTAGGAAAGGAATTTATGAAAATGTTAAAGGATCTTAAAGAATTCTTGCTTCGTGGTAATGTCGTTGACCTTGCTGTCGGTGTGATCATTGCCTCTGCTTTTGGTGCTATCGTTACTTCATTTGTTAATGATATCATCACTCCACTACTATTGAACCCAGCCTTGGAAGCTGCGAAAGTACAAAACATCGCTGAGCTTGCATGGAATGGTGTTACATATGGTAAATTCTTGAGCGCTGTTATCAACTTCCTTGTTGTGGGTACAGTCCTCTTCTTCGTTATCAAAGGTATTGAAAAAGCTCAAAACCTTCGTAAGAAAGAGGAAGTGGTTGAGGAAGCACCTGCTGCTCCAACTGAACTTGAAGTTCTTCAAGAAATCAAAGCTCTTCTTGAGAAAAAATAAAACAAAAAAAGGATCTAGCTTAAAGCTAAATCCTTTTTCTTTACTCTTTTGGTAACTTCCCAGCCTTTTCGAGCATTTTCTTAATTAAGTACGGCATCTTCACATTTTCACGACCTTTTTTCTCAATGAGTTTTTTGACAAATTCTGGCATCTGAAGGTCGTCTGTCTCCTCCATGATGTCCTTGGTAGTTGCCGAAGGAGCTAACTCATCAAAAGTTTCTTCTTCTGGGAGAAAAGCTTTAAATTCTTTGTCTTCATTGGCTCTTACAGTAGCAACTAAAGCGTCAATTAAACGGCTATCCGTATTGGGCATAGGTGGACGATGGTAGGTGACACCTAATTCTTGACACAACTCATAACATTCTACATCGTTGTCAAACAAGACTTCGATGTGCTCACTGATAAAACTAATCGGGACAAAAATATAATGCTCGGGATGTTGCTTTTGTTCTCGTAAATATTCTAAAACATCTGGCTTGATCCAAGGGATTCCAATATCGCTTTCGCTCTGCCAAGTATTGGTATACTGGTCGGCTGTTAGGCCGAGTTGTTCAGCAATTAGCTTGCTATTATCGAAAATCTGATCGATATAAGGATCTCCATAGTCTAATGCAAAAACGGGAACACTGTGGGCTGAAAAGATTACCTTGAAGGATTCTTCTCCTACCTGATTTCGTAAAATTTTTCTAATCTCATCTGTCCAGAAGTCCAGCAAAGGCTGTTGTTGATACCAGTCCTTAATAACTAAAAATCGGATCTGCTGGCTTTCCAGAAACTTTTCATACCCCATGACTGAGTAAAAAGAATAATGAGGTTCCAAAATCAAGCAGATACATTCTTCAACACCATCAGCTTCCATCTGCTTGATCACGTCTGGAATAAAGGGACGAGAAAATTTGTTGGCAAAGTAGATACCGTACTCCTCGCCTAAATATTCCTTGACTAAATCAACCTCCTCACGTGTAATCCGCTGCAAGGGCGTCCCACCTATAAGGACGTAGTTGTCATAGAGGGTCTGAATCTCGTGATCTTGGGGTCTAACTCCACGACGAATGTTTGTAAAGAATTCTGCTACTCCTTCAAAACTAATCTCCTCTGGAGATCCAAAGGTCATCATCAATATTGCTTTTTTCATGTTATCATCCTTATGATATTATTTTCACTATCCATTCTATCATGAAAGAAAAAAATAGTAAACGCTTCCGACGTCTACTATTTCTTTTTGTCTTTAGTCTTTTTATTTCGTCTCATGATGAGGATGATAAGGATAAGAAGTAATAGAACGATAAGCAGGAGAAGAAAGGCTAGGATGTAAATCCAATGCGTTGGTAGCCCTTGATAGAAATACCGCGTCCCTACAGCTTCTCCACTTTTATCCTGGGCTGCTTTTACTGGTGCATCCGTTATTTTAGCTAAGAGGATATGGCGTCCGTTGGTAATAGTAAGAAAACAGGTGCTTAACAAAACAATCTTGTCCGTTGAGGTCAAGGAAACATCTCGCTTGTACTTGGCTTTGCTTAGCAAATATTGATAGTAGGCCTGGTGTTCCTCATCGTTGGAACTCAAAGTCCGGTAAATCTCCGTGTCATAGGCATCCACTTCTAAAATTCCAAATATCTCAAGACCACGTTCACGACCATTGTAGTAGATAGAACCATAGCGATGCTTTTCAAAAAACTCTTGATCCGCAAACTTTTGTATCTCACCAAACATGGCACCAGAGGCCATAGAGTGACCGTATATGATGGTGTTAAAGTCGGTAAAGTTAGGGTTAAAACGATAGTCTAGGAATATAGAACCTGACACAGTATAATCGCCAAAAGCATTGCGGTCAAGGTATTTGACATTGTCCTGACTCTGTAAGAGGGGATAGTCTACCTTGGTCCCATCAAGCTAATCCAACCACAGACTTCCTTGTTCAGGTGTTGCAAGGTTTCAAAGCCCGTACTGCTGGCATCTTTTTCAATGGGATTATAGTGATCGTAGTCGCTCGCAAGGACCCTATCACCGGTAAAAAGACAGAAAAAAGCTAAAAAGAGAGATAGAATGACCTTTATGACTTTGCGACTCGTAGACATTTTAATATTCACTTCTTTCTCCTTTCTAGCCTTGAAAATAAAAGAGCAAGAGAGACTGTCCCTTTCTCTTTTATCAGTAGTTTAGTCAGTAATAGTATCTGCTTCTTCTTTTTCTTCTCTTCTTCGTCGCAAGATCAAGTAGAGGATGATGAGCAAGAAGATCAATAACAAGAGCAAGATAAATAAGATGATGTACCATATCCACAAAGGAATCGATGAGAGAAATCGTCCGAGCGACGAATCATCAAAAACACTGTAAGGGAATGGTTTTGATTTTTTCGTATGGAAGGTGTTCTTTGGAACCGTATCCGTAATCTTGGCAACTACGATATGTCTCCCATTTGTTACGTCTAGGAAACAGGTACTGAGGAGGATGATATGGTCATTTGGCCCCAGTGTAATATCCCGCTTGTGAATGGCAACCGAGAGTAAGTGATCGATATATTCTTGGCGCCGATCATCCCCATTAATACCTGGATCGTAGATGTTAAAGTCATAGGCGTCCACCTCAAGCATCTCAAAGATCTCAAGACCTTTTTCAACGCCATTATAGTAAATACTACCGTAGCGATGCTGGTCAAAAAATTCCTTATCAGAAAACTTTGCTACATCTCCAAACATAACCCCATTTTCTACATGGTGTCCGTAGATGATGGTATTAAAGTCCTCGAACTTGGATTCATTTCGAGCCTCAAGGAAAATAGCTCCAGTTGCAGCAAATTCTCCCTTTGAGTCCTTGTTCAGGTACTTTTCATTGTCTTTGGCTTGGACTAAGGGATAGTCGATATTGGTGCCATAGACATTGATCCAGCCGAGAACCTCTGGATTGACTTGCTGTAGCTTGTGAAAGCCAGAAAAACTAGCAAGCTCATCTTTCTCAGTAGTACTCACTGGTCTATAGGCCTCATACTCACTTGATGAAGCCTGAGAATAAACCTGATTGGAATCCCAAAGGGCGTAGAAACCAAAGAGAAAGACTAAGGCCGCCAAGAGGAGCAAGATATGATTCATCAATGCATCTACAGCAAGGACCATGCGCCTAGACAAACTCCTTTTTGGTTTCTCACGCTTGATTTTCATCGGTCAAACCAGTTGCTTAAGCTTGTCTGCGTTTTTTAGACAAAACAACAAATCCAGCCAAACCAAGACCAATCATCAAGATGAAAGGAAGGTTGTCAATCAAGAGACCAGTAGGGGTAACGTCTGGCAAGTTATTTGTGATAGTGTTGTCGTTTGGTTTTTCACCAACAAGGATACTATCTTGAGTGAAATTTGTAGAAACTGCACCAGCTTGGGTTTTCGAAGCTCCATTCTCCTTATAAGCTGCTGAAGCTGTGTATCCCTGAGATCCAGTTTCAACCAATTTATAACGAGTACCTGCAGGAATTGTGTCAAACACCAAAGATTGATCGTGGCGTAGTGTTATAGTTGTTTCTTGACCATAGACAAATGTTTTTGAGGTTTCACCGATTTTTCCAGTGATGGATTGTGAAGTTTCTGTAGATGCTTTGGTAAAAGTAAGCTTGAAAGTGAAATCTTTTGATTTATCTGCAGTAGCACCTGATACAACTTTTTTAATTACTAAAGATTTAGCATTTGGGTCAACTTTTGAAACATTTGGTTTATTAGGGTTTGGTTCATTTGGATCTGTAATTTTACCAGCATTTTTACGATAAATGTTAGTGAAAAGATCATATTTGTAAGTAGTTCCACTTTCAGATGGTTTTACTTTACCATTCACACTTGGAGTGACTTGTTTAAAATACACAGAAGAAATATATGTTCCTCCTGTAGTTTTGTTCTTAACAATGACATGCATTTCATAGTTGCGATTATCGTATGTCATAGAATCAATAGGTGAACCATTTTTTTGAATAACTTTCCAACCAACATTTTGTTTTTCAGCAACAGTGTAAACATATTCTCCAGCATGTGTATAGTTCACTTCTCTAAAAATATCGCCAGTTTCTTTCTTAATGCTAGTTTGGCCAGTTGTTAAAACGTCTGTTCCAGAATAAGATACATTTTTATCTGTAATTTGACCATTAGTAGAATCAATTGTTTCATAAGGTGCACCATTTGATGATGTACCAGTTTTAGGGGTGAAAGTAAATGTAAAGGTTGCTTCAGGTGTTGTAATTCCTTCCGCAATATTCAATACCTTATTAATAGAAACTTTTGCACTTGTTTCACCATTTGCTTTGGCAGTTGCCACATCATTATCATCCGCAAATGTTGGCACTCCTCTAAAGACCGACAAGGCGGTTACAGCTGCAATACTTGCAGTAACTAATTTTTTCAAAAATGTTTTTTTCATGATTATTCCTTTTATTTTTAAATTTCTTTTTTCATAAATTGTCATCAAAAGCCCCGTCGCCTTAGGACTGTTACCACCTTGCCATGGGTATCCTGTATAGGAATGCTTCCAAAAGCACGACTGTCTACAGCCGTTGTTCGATTGTCTCCGAGGACAAAGAGTTGTCCTGCTGGGACTTTCATTGGAAGGTAGCCCCTTCCTTATAGAGCAGCGTTTCTTTGTAGATATCCTGCTCTTGTTGAGGAGAACCGTTGATGATGAGACCATTTTCGTTTATATCGATCGTACTTCCTTCAGTTGCTATGACACGCGCCACTCTTTCCTTGCCCTTATAACTATAGACGAGCAGATCACCAATCGAATAGCGTTTATCCAACCTATAGTAGACAACTAAGTCGCCATCCTTTAAGGCTGGCTTCATACCATCGTCATTGTATCTCAATAGTCCAAAGACAAAAAAGTAAAGGGTGGCCAGTATAAATCCAACCATCAGAAGCTTACTGACTAAGTAGAGGATATCTCCCCATACACTCGGCGGAGACTTATCCCGATTGACTTGTGTTACTGTTTTCTTATGTTTCTTTTTAAGTAGCATTATTTTCTCCTATGTACCACTAGATATCCGAGTAGGATTGTAAAGAAGATTCCTCCTAGAGGAAGGATTATTCCTAACACGAGTGTACTGCTGAGGAAGTCAATTCCGGTTTCAGGTACGCTATTTTTATTGTTAGTGACTGTTGCAGCCTTATCTGAATCAAGAGTTCCCTCTTTGTTTTCATAGGAAACCTGATAACCTCGAGAAGAGCTGGCTTCTTCTTCAATGGTGAAATGGCTACCGAGTGGAAGTCCATCAATTTTTATTGTTTGATCTTTGTTGAGATCAATAGACGCTTGACCATTCGTAAATTGCAGAGGGGTTCTTTTATTATTCACCGTTGCATTATAGGTTCCATTCAGTGGTCTGTTCTGAGCATCCCTGATGTTAATGGTAATCTTGAAGGATTTTAATAGATTGGCAAATACCCCAGTAACCTTTTTTGTAACGGATAAACTTGGAAGCTTGTGATTCGTAACAGTGCTGATTTCGTCTTTATTCAGATCGCCCTCTTGATTCTCATATGTAACGTGGTAACCGTTCGTTGATGCCGCTTCTTCTTCAACCTTGTAATGAGTGCCATACGGGAGATATTTTAGAGATTTTTCGGCATTATGTGTTAATGGTATTTGAGCACGTCCATTAATAACTTTGATATCACCAAAAGTGCCATTTATAGGATTTCGTTCTTTATCAGTTAGCTCGATGTTAATATTAAAACTCTTATTCGATGTATCTTCAGGGACTAATATCTTTCTTATCGTCAAACTAGGTAATTGACGATAAAATACTTTAAAGGTTGGCGATTGGTCTGTTCCTTCTTTTTTTACTTCCTTAGTAAAACCGGGAACATCAGGAGCTATAAGATCATATTGATAACCCTTAGCTACTTTTTCAAAATTGGAAGTTTCACTTAGCTCACCTGCTTTTACTCCAACACTAGTTTTCCTGTATTCATTCTTGTCAGTTCCACCACTCTTGCTCTTTTGAATTAATTTAAAATCTAAAGCCTTAGGTTGATTAGCTGTAACTTTGCTACTTCCATTAACACCTTCCCACTTAACTTCCACTGGTACCGTTAATGGATCTGAAGGCTTAAAGGTTGGGTTGTCAGTGTATTCTTTAGTCTTGGTTTGAGTAGTACCGATTCCATAAGAATAAGTGACACTGGCACCTTTATTGGAGTAGAGTTTATTGACATCAGATCCCTCAGCATCACCAGCCTCTAGTTTTTTATCACCAGCAATAGCATCTAAGGCTTCTTGACTTGATGTAACAGTAAATTTGAGGGCGTACTTCACACTATCATCAAGAATGTAGTTAGGATTAAATTTTGCTGCTACTTCGACCAGACCATTTTCATTCTTCCTTGTTTCCAGCGTAACCTTATCTGATCCCAAGGTTTCCTGTTTATCGTTTTCGATTTTTACAACTCGAATATTTGAACTGTTATTGGGAAGAAGTTGAACATATTTGGACAAAACATCCTTGATCGTCACATGGTGAACACCTAGAGGAAGGATTTTCTTGGTGATTTCCTTAAATTGTTCCCTCAATTCCCTTTCATTGTTAGCGGATAATATTTCGTTTGGAATGGAAGAATTATAACTACCAATGTACTCTTTTAGTTTAGAAATACTATCTGTACTATTAGAGTAGCGGAATTTGATAGAATAAAATCCATCAATCTTGGGAGCAAGATAACCAGAAACTGTTTCAGTAAACGTGTTTAGATTGGTTTGATACCACGATGGAGCTATTTCTGTTACACCATCATTATTGCTCCAATTGTAGATCGTATAGCCTCTAGTATCGTAGTACATGTTCGCAAAACCATCTGACAAAAGAATAACAACCTTTTTTGCACTTGTTCTAGCTGACTGAAGTAATTCTGTTGCTGACTGAAGTCCTGCACCAATATTAGTACCTGTACCTATTCCTCTTTCATAACCAATCGAATCACCACTATTATCAACAGACATTCTAGAAACCATGCTTTTAGCTCCTTGAATATCATTACTCCAGTTCAAGACTGTCTTAGCATCGTCATGAGGGGATATACCGGAAAAGTAACCCGCCCAAGCTGGCCATTGATAATAATTATCGTAACGTAGGTTATCTATTTTCCCAGCAAATCCAACAATTGATAAACGATTGTTAGAGTTTGAAAGGATTGTGTCTATCAAACCACGGCGACCGTTTTCACCTTGGAGTGTATTTTTCAGAGCTTGTAGCCTACTAATTACAGCTCCATTAGAGGATTTTACATCCTGATATGTCATACTTCCAGATAAATCTGCTACAAGCACGACATCTAGAGGATCTGACTGTATCTCAGCACCAAGTGCGGACGTTATATCCAATGACAATTCATACTTGTCATCCTCCCCTGATATCGGAGTAATCGTTTTATGTAAGCTTGTCTGAGGTTCAGTAGTAGAATCTGCATTTAACAGACTTATCGGAGCACACAAAAAGAGAATAGCTAACAGTATAACTAAACGGCGCGCAATAATTTGAACTTTCTTAAAATCGAAGCGAATGTTCATTTTATTCTCCTTAACTAGAATGCACTAATATTATTATTATATCAATCTAGTACATTTACAAGATAATTGTACAATAAAGTTCACGCAGTGTCAATTAATATGATTAATTTTATATTATGTTAATTAATAAAAGAGTATGATTCTTCTTTGTCTTTCAAACTATTCTATGGTAAAATGAAAAAAGAATAAAAAAATCTCATAAAATATCAATGCATATATTTTAATTTAAAATATCCAAGATTTCATTTAAAAGTCTATTGAATTTGAATTATTATATTTTTTCAAAATTCGTGAAATTTTCAGAATGAGGCATTTTCCGAAGTTTGCATTCTATTTTATGATTGTTAAAGGAGTTTTTATGACTTATCCGAACCTTTTAGATCGTTTCTTGACCTACGTTAAGGTCAATACGCGTTCTGATGAACACTCTACTACTACTCCAAGTACGCAAAGCCAGGTTGATTTTGCGACCAATGTTCTTATTCCCGAAATGAAACGTGTTGGTCTAGAAAACGTCTACTACCTACCAAATGGTTTTGCTATTGGAACCTTACCAGCTAATGATCCAAGCTTGACACGCAAGATTGGCTTCATCTCCCACACGGATACAGCTGATTTTAATGCTGAGGGAGTTAATCCGCAAGTCATCGAAAATTACGATGGTGGAGTTATCGACTTAGGTGATTCTGGATTTAAACTCGATCCTGCTGATTTCAAGACCCTTGAGAAATATCCAGGCCAAACACTCATCACAACCGACGGTACGACCTTGCTAGGTGCTGATGACAAGTCAGGGATTGCTGAGATTATGACTGCTATTGAATATCTGACTGCTCATCCCGAAATCAAACACTGTGAGATTCGAGTTGGTTTTGGACCTGACGAAGAAATCGGTGTCGGTGCCAATAAGTTTGATGCAGATGACTTTGATGTAGACTTTGCCTACACGGTTGATGGTGGACCACTAGGGGAACTGCAGTACGAGACTTTCTCAGCAGCTGCTGCTGAACTTCATTTCCAAGGGCGCAATGTTCATCCTGGTACTGCCAAAGGACAGATGGTCAATGCCCTTCAGCTGGCGATTGATTTTCATAATCAACTTCCTGAGAATGACCGACCTGAGTTGACAGATGGTTACCAAGGTTTCTATCATCTTATGGATGTATCAGGTAGTGTCGAGGAGGCGCGTGCAAGCTATATCATCCGTGACTTTGAAAAAGATGTCTTTGAAGCTCGTAAAGTAGCTATGCAAGCCATCGCAGACAAGATGAATCAAGCTCTTGGGAATGATCGCGTGACCTTAACTCTGACAGACCAGTACTACAATATGAAGGAAGTCATCGAGAAAGACATGACACCCGTTACCATTGCTAAGGCTGTTATGGAAGATTTAGGTATCAAGCAAATTATCGAACCAATCCGTGGTGGAACAGATGGGTCTAAGATTTCCTTTATGGGAATCCCAACTCCAAATATCTTTGCAGGTGGTGAAAACATGCATGGACGCTTTGAATACGTCAGCCTTCAGACTATGGAGCGTGCGGTGGATACCATCATTGGCATTGTATCTTATAAAGACTAAAAAAGACGAGGTAGCTCAGCTACTTCGCCTTTCTTTTTATTCGTTCGGTTGAGCACTTGGCTCAGACTCACTTTGCACTTGCTTTTCTGTTGGTTGAGAAGCAGCTGTTTTACTTTCTTTCTCAGACTTAGATTGGCTATCAGTTTCACTTGCTTTTGAACGGAGTTCCTGGTTCAAGCTAATGATCTCTTTAGCTAGAGTGAGGAGACCTTCTTTATCACTGCTTTTGGCTGCAAGTTGATCAAATAGGGCATCAACACGTTCAAAGTCAGCATCGGATCCTTTGTTATCCTCTAAATACTTGTGAAGAGAGAGCAAGACATTATAGAGTTTTTGGTAGATAATCACCGTTTGTGGATCTTGTTCTGCTTCTTTTTTCTCTCGTTGGATAGTCGCTGCAATACGATTTAAAAGATCTTCAAGTTGTGTTTTAGCTTCGTCAAGGTCTGCATTTTCCTTTTCAGCAACCGCTTTGATATTAGCAGCTTCTTCAGCTAGGGATTGTTTGACACCATCTTCCTTGACACTCGCCAGAAGTTGAACGACTTTTGATAGGAGAGCATCCACTTCTTCCTTCTTGACATGGCTAACCCGCTCTTCTGGCATAAAATCACCGTAGAGTTCTTTTAGGAATTCATAGATAGCTGTCTTAGCAGTTTGACTATCTACTTTTTCCGTATCTAGAATAGTCTTACCAGCTTTTGTAGAAACGGGTTCTTCTTTGAGAGCTTCTTCTACTTCTAGCTTAGTTTGGTAAATAGTTGGGAATAACTTGTTCAAGTCGGTTGCTTTGAGAAAAGATTGTGACTGGTAAAGTTCCCAAGTCAGCTTGGCAACACGGTTTCGAAGTTCTTCTCTCAAACGACCATCAGATACATGTTCATAGAAATACTTGATGTACTCTACTGTTGTAACCCCTGTACGATCGCGGAAATCTTGCAAGGCTTGCAGTTTCGCTTCAATCGCATCCAACTCTGTCTCATCTTGTGCTAACTTCGCATCCTGCAAATGTACCAAAAGATCTTTCTTAGGCAAGCCATAAGTATCTGTATCCAGTGTATTGATCTTATCTACTAGGGCTTGATACTTCTTATCTAAAGGTGATGTTTCAACTGGTGCCACACTTTGATCCACATGGATATATTGCTTATCAAAGAGATCCAAGGCTGCTAGATATCCAGCAGTTGAGTTGGTCGCCAGTTTTTTCATGTTCTCGGTAAATTGACCCAAAGCAAGTTCAACCCGTCTCTGCATGATTGGCTGGTATTTGTAGAGACTTCTGCTATCCGCTAACAGTTGATCAACTTTAGAAAGAACAGTTTGTTCATCAAATGCACCAGGCTGGTATCTTGATTGTAAAGTAGGAATCTTGTTTTTCAAAGCTACTTCATAGCCCTTAGTCTGAACCTTAATGTAGTGATTGTGATCACCGTGAGGAATCACAAAGCTACCATTCTCAACTTGCAAACTATAAGGAGATACATTGTCACGTAAAGCAGTTGTAAAAAGTTCATTTAAGAAATCAAGTTCAGGATCACCTGTCTGCAGTGGAATACGAACACGCTCCTTACGAACGGCATAAGGGTGGATATGAGTAGGATCATAGGCTTGATCCGGGTTTCCAAAGACAAAGAATCCATTTGAAATACGAATCGCTTCGAGCGGTACTCCGTAGGTCTGTGAGATATACTTGATTTTTTCTTCATCGCTCGCATCTCTCGAGAAACTTTCCACAGTCTTGGCAAGTGGTTGAACAGGCTCAGACTGATGATTTTCTTTCAAGTGGTTTTGGGCAGCTTTAATTTGAGCATCAGTCAAGTCCTTCTTAAAGAAATAATGAGCGTGATCTCCGTGAGAAACTACAAAACCTTGCTCATCCTCACTGATAACGCGTTCAGCTGCAAAGTCATGATCATGTTCTTCGTCATGATGATGGTCATGGTTCTCTCCATCGTGGTCATAATCTTCATGGTTGGTCCCCTGACTTCCATGGTTACCGTCTTGGTCATGACGATGATCCGATTGAGCTGGATGCTCTGCTGGTTTGCTTGGATTTTCCAAAGGTGTTGGTTTCCCACTGTCGCTAGATAAAGGAATCATACGTGCAATCTTTTCTTCCAAGGCAGAAAGCTTTGTATATGGGATGAAATGATAGTGATTTCCGTGAGGAATCGCCACGCCACTCGGCGTTCTGCTTGAAATCTTAGCAGGGTCAAATATCAAGCCATCTGATTCAGCATAACGTTGACTACTTGGAAGAGCATAGAGCTGTTGCAATAGACTCTGTAAGCTCTCTTCTGGATTTATTGGCCTTTCAACTTCTTGACTCGGATTGCTAGTTTGACTAGTTGCGTTTGGAGTCAGACGATGGTCAGTCACACTTACTTGTTTTCTAGTTCCAGAGAGGTAGGCTTGGGCAGCTGCCAATTCGCTAGCAGACAAGGAACTCTTTGGAATATAGTGATAATGTCCTCCGTGAGGAACAATATAAGCATCACCAGTATCCTCTATAATATCAGATGGATTAAAGATGTAGCCATCATCGGTAGTATAGCGTCCTTGTGATCGTGCAAGTGTCACAGCGCTGTTAGAAGTTGGTGCATCATGTGTATGACCTTGTTTTTGGCGTTCAATTTCGTCCTTCGTACGAACGTTATCTGCATGTGCCGCATCCTTAAGGTAAACATAATACTTACCATCCACCTTGATAATGTAGCCACCTTTGATTTCGTTGACAATGTCAGCGTCTTTGAGTTCATAATTGGCATCTTTCATCAACAGTTCTTCGCTAAAAATCGCATCGAAAGGAACTTTCCCATTGTAATAATGGAAATGATCACCATGTGAAGTCACATAGCCTTGATCAGTAATTTTCACAACAATTTGTTCTGCCTGAATATCTTCTTTTTTGCTAACTTGATCTGGTGTCTGAGTCTCTGTTTTTTGAGAGTCTTGTTTCCCATTGACATAAGATACACGGTTATTATCTTTGTTTCCTTCTACCTGATGTTGGTTCAATGCATAGATGCAAAGACTTAGGGAAAGGACTAAAGCCGATCCCGCCGCAAGATACTTTTTCTTAATTTTCATAATCTCCTCATTTTAATTCTTCAGCAAGAATATTCATATTTTCTTCTAGATTTTCTAAGTAAGTTTTGTCATTTTCGGGGTCTGCTTCCAAAGGATTGAGTGTCTTTAGACTAACTCCTGTTGATTTGACCAAGGTTTCAGCGACTTTAGAAGAAGCATTGCTCTCAGTAAAGATGGTTTTAACCTTATAGGTCTTAACAAATTCCTGAATCTCTGTTAGTTGTCTAGGACTTGGCTCTTGTTCAGGAGAAATCCCTGCTATACCGAGTTGTTTCAAACCAAAGCGTTTAGCCAAGTAAGAAAAGGCTGTATGTTGTGTAACAAAAGTCTTTTGACTCGCTTTTTCAAAAATAGGCTGGTATTTTTTAGTCAATTCTTGGGCCTTAGAGATGAAATTCTTGGCATTCTTTTGATAAGTCTCTTTATTAGCACTATCAAGCTCCGAAAGTTTGTCAGCGATAATCTGAGCTTCTTCACCTGCTTTTTCTGGATCTAACCAAGTGTGAGGATCATAGAGTGTTTTTTCATCAATACCGTCACCAGCTTCTACATCTTCTAAGCCCGGTACACGCTCCAAGGTCATCCCTTCAGAAGCTTCTAAAACTTTAACTTTTGAGTTTTTCAAGTTAGGATCTAGACTTCCAGCCCAAGATTCGAGCGTATGAGAGTGGTAGACAAAGACATCCGCATCATAAATGGCAGCAATGTCATTTGCTGACGGTTCAAAGGAGTGAATCCCACTACTTGACTGAATCATCCGAACATCATTTAAGTCTCCTGATACCTCTTTGACCATGGCATAGACTGGGTAAAAACTCGTTACAATCTTCATCCCTTTTGCTTCTTGTTTTTCTTTTTGACTACATGCTCCTAAGACAAGTACAAACAGACCTGCCATTAATAATAGAAATGTTCTTTTTTTTCATCATTACTCCTTAACTAGTATTTAACCATTTAATTAACTAGTAAATAGTTTATCTTTATTTACACTATATGTCAAGATATTTTACATATTTTCATGAAAAAAATGAGAACTAGAACTCACTTTCTGCTCTCATTTTTCGATTTTATCTTTTCTAGCTCTCCTATCCTGTTTTTAGGAGTTAGAAAATTGTGTTAGGTTTAGTTGCTCTCCTTTAGCAATGCCAACAACTTTTCAGCTTCAGCCATAATGGTATTGTTGTCCTTGGCACCAAATAGCAGGTTATTTTTTAATCCTGTGAGAGTTTCTTTGGCATTGGACTTGATAATGGGGTCTTGAATCTTTACAAGTAGCTCTTCAGCCTCTCTCAACTTCGCTTCAACCTTTTCAGTCTCGACCTGAGGTTCTTCTGGTTCCTCTGGTGATTCTTCCTCCGGCTCCTCAGTTGGTTTTGGAGATTCTGGTTTCTCACTTTGAGGCTTCTCTTCGCGTGGCTTTTCTTCCTCAGGTTTGTCTGTCCGAGGTTTCTCCTCTGATGGTTTTTCCGTATGATTATTATCAACTTGACCATTTTGGTTTCTTTGAACATGGTCACTTGCATTTCCCCAACCACTATCTGAATGCGGACGTTCGTTTGGATGTTCGACATAGTACTTCACAGTCGCAAAGAGATCCTCTAAAGTATACCCCTTAGGAGCCTCATAAAGACCTTCGTCAAACCACTCAAATTTGATGTTATGATAATGGTCATAATGAGGAATGATTAAACTACCGTTTTTAACTTCCACAGTATGTTGGAGATTGTAAGGAATACGATCAAGCGGTACCTTCTTAGCTGCTTTCACGCGGTTGTAGATAGCTTCTGCTCCTTTAGCCTCCGTATTTCCTGAATCCTGATGGTCTGTCGAAGGAGGGGTCAAACCTTTCTCTTTAGCATAAGCCTGGGCTGCTGCTCTTTCAGCTTCAGACAAACTATCTTTCTTAATCCAATGACTATGGGTCATATGTGGAGTTACATAGGCATCCCCCTCATCACTGGTGATATCACGAGGATCAAAGATATAACCGTCTTCTGTTGTATACTTACCTGCCAACTTGGCTACCTGAATCTCATTATCAGTGTAGGCAATTTGCGCATTTGGTTTTCCTAAACGTTCTGGATGACGAATCGGTGCTAGAAAGGCCAAGATATCATCCACCAACTTGACTTTATCACTTGAGGTATCATTGAGTCGTTCCAAGAGTTTATCCAAAGCCTCAAAATCAGCTTGTCGCCCTTTATTGGAAATTAAATCTTGATGAATGCTTGCTAGTAAGTCATAAGCCTTATTGTAAAACCCTTGATCACCAGATGGGAGGTTGGTTTTCTTAGCTCCGAGTTTATGAGACAAACTTTCTTGCTTGTCTAGTTTACTATCAATGGCTGCAGCAGTTTCTGCTGAAAGTTCCTTAGCAGGAATATAACGTGAGATGCCATTCTCCTCAAATACATAGCCATCAGCTACTTTTCGAATCACCTGTTTAACCAATTTTTCATCAATTGGATTGCTTGGAGTTGGTTGAGGAGTTGGTGCAGGTTGCGGACTCGGACTAGGTTCCGGAATCGGTTGTGGACTTGGTTGTTCTGGTCTTGAATCCGGCACCCAATGGTTCGAACGATAGCGAAGCGGGATGATGCGAGCGATTCGTTCTTCCAATTCAG